>JBAXLR010000007.1:0-39172 GCA_037134655.1 bacterium
CGTAGTGATTCTTTCACGTTTAAATAACTTTCTATCTGCACTTGCGTATAGGGAATGTTATTGATGGCCACTACAACGCGGTCTGCCACAGCGGGTTCAGGGGCTTCGGCTCGTTTGTCTTCATTTTGAGCGAATAATGATTCGCAGTGGTTCAGAAAACCAAACAGCACAAACAAAACAACACTAGTTTTATTGATTTTGGGGGCGAAGGAACTCATAAGTTTTGCCAACCTCATTTCCAATATCTTCCGGTCTTGAGCTACTGCCTCTAGCTGTCAACATTGATGGCCCAATGCTTGCTGACTTCTAGTTTACACGAAAGCTGTGGCACTTGGCATTGATGAATTCAATCTCTCGTCAACCAATAAATGCATGCATTAGACGCAAAAAAAAAATTAAAATCCATGCTGAGAGGGCTTGACAAGCGGTTCAAGGCTTGTAAAGCTGTTCGACAGGTTAAACCCGAATCGCTTTTTTTGAACTTCTAGGAGGATCCTATGAACAAGGCAGAACTTATTGAAGCAGTATCCAAAGTCACAGAAATGACGAAAGCTGACACAGAGCGCGCTCTTGACGCTTTGATCGACGTTGTTTCCAAAAACATCAAGAAAAAAGACGGCGTTAAGCTAGTTGGCTTTGGTACTTTCGCAGTATCATCTCGCAAAGCTCGCGTTGGTCGCAACCCTCAGACAGGCGAAGAGATCCAAATCCCAGCTCGCAAAGTTCCAGTGTTCCGCCCAGGCAAAGAGCTTAAGGACGCAGTTCGCTAATCTCCGAAAGATCAAGAAATGTAAGAAGCCCCGCGTTTTTAGCGCGGGGCTTCTTTCGTTTTAAATTCTTTCGTTTTAAAATATTTGAACTGTCATTAAGCGGAGAGGGCGAAATTTCTCGTTAATTTCGACAAGTACTCCCTGAAACTTATGGCTTAAACTTCCTCAGCCTCGTCCAAGAAATCAACCAGCTTAAATTTCGGCATATCTTTTGACGCTATGATGCGCATCTCACCGTCAGCATCACTGTCGTCTTCCCGCGCAACGAGGTAGGAGTCTTCCTTGCTTTGGTAGCTTAATACGATCCACATTTCTCTGGCAACTTTATCGTAAATGCGAAATGGCACCATGGGTCTTTTTCTCCTTCAATAATTTTTTGAAGCTGACATTTAGGTTATCACGTTATTTTGACCATATACAGGCCAGAATTTTAAGCGAAGATCTTGCCATCATGACGGACAATGCCTGGGCCGCATGGAATAACCAAGGCCACCCGAGCTGCAGAGTTGGAGGTGGTGAGGGTATTGGGTAAAGCTGACGATGGTATGAAGTAGTTTTCACCAAGTTGCATGGTTTTGCGACGACCATATTGGCTCGAAGAGGTCAGTGAACCGTCTAAGATGAAACAGCCAGCAAAACATGCTTTAGTGGTCATTTTGATCGAAGCTCTTGCGGCAAGATCCAACACGATAACTTGGTACCATGGGTTTGCGGGATAAATTTTTGCGGTCACACCTGGAGAGGCATCCATAACTACTGGCGCGCGCTTCAGGCGTTCGACGAATTCTGGGCCGGATTGCTGCTCGGGTTTTAGTAAGGACGTAGCCTCAACGATGTGGAGCTCACGTGAGCGCCCTGAAACATTGTCTTCCCGTCCCAATGAGTCGTACTTGCGGTTCCAATCCCACATTCGCCATGTTTTTCCGCTTTTTCCAGCGAGGACTCTTTGTGGTTCAAGCAAAAGGACGCCTGGGCCAATAGCATGTGGCACATGGGGTTCGATTTCAAAATAGTCGCCTGGCTTCACCGGAACAAACTGTAAAATATCGGGCGTGAAAGCCCCTGTTTCCAAGCGCCGCCGAATCTCTTCAACGGGGAGTGCCTGGCTAAATCCAAGGTAAAGGCCCGCCCCATCCTCAGCCGCAAGTACGAGCCAGCTTTCCGGTTTGCCGCACTCGTTTGGGCGTAAAAAACGATGGCCATCGTCTGGATGTATCTGTAGTGAGAGCGGCGAAGCTGGATTAATGAGCTTTACCAAGATATCGCAGGTGGTTCGCCCATTGGCCACGAGGGCGCCAGATAAGCACTCGGAGGTGCGACATGCAATAAGGTCGGTTAACGTAGCCTCAGGAAGATCGACCAGTTTTGATGGCGCTTCGGGATCACAGGAGAGCTCCCAAGATTCACCAATTTTTTGCTCCAAGGAGCCTGCGTGATGACGTTTAAGTCCTTGTGCCAAAGCAAGTCCCGCCCAAGGAGTTCGATTCAAGTGGGTGAAATTCTTCGGGCTCAATGCCACGGCTGACGTGAGATCGATATTTAAAAGTCCAAGGGGAGGGGAATCATCAGCTGAAACGACCACTTAAGGACTCCCCGCCTAAAATATGGGCGTGTATATAGTCGACGGACTGCCCACCGTCAGCGCCAGTATTCAAAACGGTTCTATAACCTGAATTACTAACGCCAATTTTATCAGCAATCATGGCGACTTTTTGGAAGAAAGCTCCTACCAGGCGACTGTCCCACTGTTGGAGTTCGCTTAGATTTTTGGCTTTTTTCTTGGGCACAACGAGCACATGAATACGCGCTTGGGGAGCGATATCTTTGAACGCCAAGACATCGTCATCTTCGTAGACGATACTGGCTGGAATTTCGCGCCGCAGAATTTTATCAAAAATAGTTTCTGCCACGGGGTCTCCATAGGCTGTCGCCAAGTTGGCATGAGGTTCAAAGATCCAAGAGTAATCAGGATGTTGTTGACAATCAAGCCTTGAATTTGAGTTTGATGCCAGCTGCTCCCCATGATACTTTTAAAGCTATTATTTGCTGAAGGGGAGCGCCCATGACCTACCAAAAAGTATTGATCGACAACACGGTATGTTCACGCCGCTTTCACCTGACATATGACAACGAAGCCCCACTTCTGCCGCAGGTCGAGGTTAAGTGCCCTCACTGTGACCACACCATTTTCCAGGCGGAAAATCATCCGCCAGTTAAACTGGCACGCGACGAGAACCTCGTTCGAACAACGGCTCTCAGTCGGACGCTCGTTCGAGAATGTGATTTTAAAGATCCATATCCTGCTCACAAGTAATGCCTATGGCACGTCAAAAGACCATGATGGTCATAGATCCGGGTGTTCATACTCCCGAACTTGATACGTTTAATCTCATATCGAAGTTATCAGATATTCCTTGCACCTATCACTTACCTGCCATGTTTGGCTTTGATTCGTTTCCGGCAAACTCGAGCGAGATCGCTGGAATCGTCGTGCTGGGGAGTGCGGCAAGCGTTTATGATAATCTTGCGTGGCAGCGCCCACTCGAGTCTTACGTTGCAAAGATGATTGATGCTGGTGTTCCCGTGCTCGGCTGTTGCTATGGCCTGCAAATGCTGGCTTTCATGTTTGGTGCAAAAGTTGGTTATGTGCGGAGTTCAAAGGAGAAATTAAAGGGCGTTAGGCGTATTAGCATTCTAGATAATGGAGTTTGGAGTCGTGGCGAGCGTAGCGTTATTGTCACACATGCTGAGATGCTCACGGAAATTCCAGCGGAATTTTCTTTGTTAGCCACGTCAGATCACGTCTCAATTGAAGGTATTTATCATACGAAGAAGCCAGTATTTGGTTTTCAGTGTCATCCAGAGGCCACACGAGTTTTTCTTGCTGGTCATGACATGTTAAACCAAACAACTGAATCATCTCTTAGTGACGGACAGAAAATACTCGCGCAATTTGTGCACATGGCTACAAGCGAAAAGTTATGAAATCGGCTGGAACGAATTTGCTCATGGGCAAGGACTGCCGACAGTTATAAAAATAATAATCTTTAGTTATCAACAGGTTAGCCTGAAAGATAGGGGCTCGACTAAATGTTTTTAAAACAGTGTCGATACCCCTCGTAGATCACATGATGTGGTCTATGTGCTTCAAACCCAATGACAGGAGGTCACTACTATGGGAATGAGAATTCGTACAAACGTTGCGTCGCTTACCGCGCAACGACGCCTCGGACAAAGCTCCGAAGCGACCCAAGGAAGCATGAATAAGTTGTCCAGTGGTTCACGCATCAATAAAGCTGCCGATGACGCTGCAGGACTAGCAATCTCCGAAAACCTACGTGCCGATGTCCGCGGATTGAACGTTGCTCGCCGCAACGCTCTTGACGGTGTTTCATTGGTGCAGACAGCAGAAGGCGGTCTAGAAGAGACTACCAACATGCTGATCCGCCTTCGTGAATTGGCAGTTCAGTCTGCTTCTGACACGATCGGTACCCAAGAGCGTGAGTTCCTTAACAAGGAGTACCTTGCTCTTAAAGACGAGATTGATCGTATAGCTCTATCAACCGAGTTCAACGGTACACACCTGCTCATGGGCGACAACGTTGGAGACTATCCAAGCGAGCTCATGACTGGCAACACTGGCGCTAGCCCAATGGAAATCCAAGTCGGCAAAGACTATTTCTCTGAAAGTGACGCCATTGATAATCGTAACCCAGTCAACATCATCAAGATTGACCTGAGCAAACTCAACGTCTTCACTGAAGGCGAAGGCTCACTTAACCTTGGTCGTGCTGAAGGTGGAACATCGGTTCTAACCAAAGCAAATTCTCAAGAATCGATTGCTGCTCTTGATGGAGCAATCAACCGAGTCAATGAGCAACGCGCATATCTTGGTTCAATCCAAAACCGTTTCCAATCGACTATCGCTAACCTAGGTTCGCAGGTCGAGAATCTTGACACAGCTCGTAGCCGTATCCGTGATACTGACTACGCTTCTGAAACCGCAGTGTTCACGCAGAACAGAATTCTTGAGCAAGCTGGTACATCCGTACTTAGCCAAGCTAACCAGATGCCACAGTTGGCTCTGAGCCTGCTCCAGAACCTGGGCTAATTGAACGACCCGGTTTCTAACTGATAGTGTCTTTTCTGTCATTCATGTGGGGGGAGGATCCCTCCCCCCACTTTTGAAGAAGAGTCAGATGGATACTCCTTTACCCAGAATGAGAAGCAGTTTGGTTCCCTGTGTTAGGTGCAATTTTGAATAAAAGTGCAAAGTTGTTGATGGTCAGTCTTTGAGTTTTTCTTCAAGCTCTGCCCATCGTGCGTAAAGTCTATCCACAGTCGCCTGAGCGGTGTCTGCAGCCATGCAAGCTTCTTGAAGCTTTGCCGCGCTGGAGGAAATTCCGGGGTCTTGGGTTTTGGCTTGCGCTAGGCGAAGTGTCTCTTCGGCCTCAAGTATTTGAGTTTCCATAGAGTCCCACTCACGCTGTTCCATGTAGGAAAGTTTCTTGGTTCCGACTCTCTTTGGTTTACTGCTGTCTTGATCTGTTACTATTGACGCTGCCGTGGATGATGATTTGAATCCTGTTTTAGATTCTGAATTTTTAGATTCCTTATCACTACCGTCGATGCCTGATGAGATATCTCGGGTACGCTGGTGGATTTCGTATTGTCTATAATCAGCAAACGACGTGCGGTTTAGGTGTCCAACTTGAGAAGCAAGCCTTGGTGCAGTAAAAAAATGCATGAGAACGGTTTCTTCAGCTCGGACATGACTACCAGACAGACGGTCTATGATGTTAACTCCATCGGAGCTGGGTTTGGACTAGTCCTTTTCCTGGTCAGCACCTAAGAAGAAAATCAAGATTTAAGTACTGAATTTACCATTAATGCGGTGCTTCCTATCGGAGTTTTTTACGGCATCTTTTTTTGGCGTTTCTTTATTTAGATCCCTGGTTTTGGTTTACCTCGGTCTATAAATTAAGGCGTTCATCGAGCGTTTTTGACTTTATGTTACAACTGAAGAAAAATTATCTACCGATTTTTAAACGTCTGGGAACTAAAGTTTTGATGCAGTTTGACCGAACCCGATAATTATTTTAACGGGAGGGGTCGGTATGGTGGGGCTTCGATTCTGGTATTTTGTGTGGATGGCTTTTTTGGTCGCAATATCTGCAAGCTGCAGTAAGGCCGTCGAAACAGGCTCCGGCAAAACGGTCTACAATCCGCCCGTGGATTCTTCCCCAGGCATAAGGACTTATAGAATTGATCCATCGGTTGGCGGTGCCCTATCGGCCAACGGATTGATGAGTACTGACCCCAGTTTTAGCGCGGCCTCGCTTGTTATACCACCAGGTTCGTTATCTATTCCGGTTAATATTGATTTTTTTGAGGCTCAGTCACTTGTACCTGTAACTGATCCAGTTAGTGCGGCTTACATGCTTACTTCGGCCGGCCCGGCTGTCGCGGTCATTCCGAACCAACAGGTGTCGTTGACAAGTAGCATGTCGATTGCCATCCCTTACTCGGCACGGGGCGCTTTGACAGACATTGGGCAGTTAGCTGTAATCGCAGTCTACCCCGGATTAAACAAAAATGAATATGAGACATTTGTCGGCAGCGAGCTAGATTTAGGGACTTCAGGGGTTGTAAAACTATCAATATCTCGTTTTGGTGCTTTCCAGGTCGTTTATTCGGGTGCTGTCATTGACAAATTGCAAGGCCAGACGGATATACAAATCGTCTCGACTGTATCCGGTTCTACCACCGGTGAGAATTCAGGTACTGGTGGCGGAGGAACTACTGTGACTCCAAAAAAGATATTCGACGCACCTTTATTCGACGGACCCATACCAATATCCTACAAGTATGCATTTGGTCATCGTAATGCGGTCGTTGGAGACAACAAGATCCTAATACCAAATTCCTTCAAAGAACCTGGAGCCAGCGACTCCGATAGCTCTTATCGTCCCCGATTGACTATGATTGATTCACAGGGTCAATTGGTCACTCAATTCGGAAGTGACGGCCACGTTATTATCAATAATCAATTAATTCCGAACGGATTTGGTATCGCGGCCGCAGTTGATAATGAAAATGGAAGAATTTATCTTGCGGGTGCTTACAATGGTCAGTCCAAAGGTTTTGTTGCAGCCATGAATTTTAAAGGAGAGCTCATATCAACCTTCGGAACAAACGGTGTCGTCACATTTGGTAGCAGAGTTGAACAGGTTGAAGTATCGGCTGGTGGAATTTATGTAAGTTACCATCTTGGCCTTGAGCGCCTTTACTTGGATGGAGCAAAAGACACCAGTTTCAGCGCAGGCGCCACCGGTGAAAATTTTGTTATCGACGGCAACTCTATATTTGTTGCTGGCTATATAGTTTATTGGAACCCGTATCACGAAGACTCTAGGGTCTCGAAATTAAATCTAGCCACCGGCGCACTGCTAGGCTCGAAAAATATTGATATGCCAGGGTCTCGTGAGTACGGACAACTCATATTCAAGCATGGTGACTTTTTATACGTTTCTGCTCGGAGTACCACTGAGTCCGAAGACAATCAGTTAGTTGTGAAATTAAATAAGAATCTGCAATTGGACTCATCGTTCGCATCTGGCGGTTTGGTAAAGAAGGCTGGTGGAGGCGCCTGTGAGGGCATGGTGCCTTTGGCTGGCGATAAATTATTGTTTTCGTGCTGGGCCCCTTGGCTTCTATCAACTGCTGGGAGCACTCTTGACGCCGGAGATTTTCGTAGTACGGACTGGCTAACTCTAGCTCATGGAGGTCAACGAGTCGTTGGTGTCTCTAATGGTCGTACCGTGATTTACAATAATCCTTTCTGGTCATGTCAATCGTCCTTTGAGTCAGAAAAGGAGTCTTGTTTTGATCCAAATTTAGGTAATGTAATTGCTGCTAAAACTAGAACGTGTAATGCTGCGAAGACAGGTTTTGATTATGGTGCCTGCACGGCGGTTGATCTTGGGGTGCCGAAAATATGCAGTCCTAGTTCGTCGAGTAGCGTTTCTTGCGTCGGCGAAAGTAATGGGAGCACGGCGGCCACCAAGACAAAGTCCTGTGATTCTGACGGTTTGAGTTACACCTATGGGGCATGTCTAGCGACTGCTTGTGCGCCGGGTTTCACTCTTAATATGACGACGAAAGCGTGCGTGGCCCAGATTTGTGTTCCTAATGCACCGGCAACTCCGGAGTCATGTATCGGAACAATTGCTAATAGTAGTGTTGCTTCTAGGCCGAGAACTTGTAGTTCAGATGGTCTTTCGTATATCCCTGGCACATGTTCGCTGACGAGTTGTAACAGCGGCTTTTATAAAAGCGGTAATTCATGTATCGCCCAAGTTTGTAACCCCTCGGATACTGCTGTCAATGTCGATTGTAAGACTGAGAAATTAAATAGTAACACTGCAACAAAATCAAAGACCTGTAATTCGATAGGTTCTGCTTTTGATTATGGAACATGTAATGTCTCGTCTTGTAATTCTGGTTATTACGTGAGTAATAACTCATGTTTGGCGCAGATTTGTACGCCTGGACAGCCAGGCTCTGATCAGAGTTGTACCGCTAGTTTTCCAGTTGCAACTGCGACACAATCTAGGACTTGTAATAGTGAGGGTAGCAATTGGAATCTGGGCACCTGTACAGCAAAATCTTGCACTTCAGGTTACGAGCTTGTGGGCAGTAGCTGTAACCAGATCGCGTGTTCTCCAAACGCGACTTTGAGTACTGCATCCTGTACGTCTGAAAAGCCGAACAGTTTAACCGCTGAGAAGACGAGATCTTGTAACAGCGCGGGAAATAATTACGTGTTTGGATCTTGTAATGCGTTGACCTGCAAACCGGGTTTTGAGCTGCTAAATGGGTCGTGTAGTGGAGTGAGTGACCTGGTCAAGGGCATGGACTTTCCATTCAACACATACGTTGGTCCGCTAGGAACTGGAGCAGACGGGGCTCAATATGCTGTTATAAACAGTGCAGGGGCTTGCTGGAAATTGACGCGAAATGGCGTGGAAGTTGGGGATTGTGGTGCAGGATTTAAGCTATTCATGAAGGGCGCGTTTGTCGCGGCTGTATCTGGTTCGACAGTAACGTTGAGGCAGCTCACCGGTGCTGCAACTGGGCCCGCCTGTCACGAGACGAGCTGTACCATGTCGGCACAAGGGGTCGTAAATTGCAACTGTAAAGTCGGGGCAGGCAACTCTTCGTTCACGACGACTTACGCACCCTAGGTGACAAAGTCAAAGTATGAAATCGACTAGACCATCCCGATGATTATCCGAGATGGTTTAGTTTTCTTAAAATGTTTTAGTACTTGGAGAAGATTACTCTTTAACTTTCGCCTCAAGCTCCGCCCACCTAGCGTAGAGTTTATCGACAGTAATCTGCGCAGCCTCTGCCGCCATACACGCTTCTTGAAGCTTTAAGGCGCTGGAGGAAATGCTAGGATCTTGAGCTTTGGCCTGCGCGGCAGCAAGGGCTTCTTCTGCTTCAAGAATTTTCACTTCCATTGAGTCCCATTCGCGCTGCTCCATATACGATAGCTTTTTATTGACAGTACGTTTTTGTGTAGTGCTTTCTTGTGCAGGCGCACCAGCTTTACTAGATTCCCGCGGTTCCGCGTTGCCGTCTTGCGTGTTGTCTGTGGTACGCTGGTGGATTTCGTATTGTCTATAGTCAGCAAAAAATCCATGCCCACCGTTGCCATCTAATCCCAGTATACCTGTAGATACTCTATCCATCAGATAGCGGTCATGGGTTACAAGGATTACAGCACCTGGAAATTCCAAGAGATTATCCTCTAAGACTTCCAATGTGTTGATATCAAGATCATTCGTCGGCTCATCAAGAATCAACACGTCGGCTGGCTGTTGTAGTAAGCGCCCCAGAAGTAGTCTTGCCCTCTCGCCACCCGATAGCCGGCTCACTAGCGTATCAAGTTGCTCGGTGCGAAATCCAAAGCTTTTGGCATAGCCGGCCACGTGAACTTTTTGATCTCTGATTTGAACGTAGTCACTATCAGCGGCTAGGGCTCGTTTTAGTGTAAGACCATCGGGCAGGGTTTCCCTATGTTGATCGTAGTAGACGACCTTCAATTGGTCAGCTGTGGTGACGGTGCCTTGGTCAGGGGCGAGCTTTGATTGAAGGATCTTAAGCAGTGTCGATTTGCCGCTACCGTTTGGTCCGGTCAGTCCAAGACGCATGCCTGGGCCAAGAGTTAGGCTAATATCTTTAAATAAAGTGCGTTCACCGAATGCTTTACTGATTCCGACCACGTCGATTAGTTTTTTCGTTTTACGATGTGAGGCAGAAAACTGAAATTCTACGGCTTGTCTTCTGCTTCTGTTATTGGTGGAGTTCAGTTCATCTTTCAGTGCCATCGCAGATTTGATGCGGGCTTGCTGCTTGGTTCTTCGCGCTTCGACGCCGCGATTGAGCCATTCTGTCTCAATACGAAGCTTATTGGCCATGCGAGCCATCTGTGAGCTTTGGCCTTCCATGAATTCAGCCTTGCGTCTCAGATACTCACCATAACCACCCTGAACTATAAAATTCCCACCAGGATAAATGGGGTTAATCTCCACAATCCGCGAGCAAACGTTTTCCATGAAGTAGCGGTCGTGGGTGATGATGGCAAACGTGAACCCTGGTCTTTCCAGTAATTCCTCAAGCCACTCAATACCTTCAAGATCCAGATGATTGGTGGGTTCATCGAGGAGCAGAAGCTCTGGCTCTTTGATTAGGGCATGACAAATGGCGAGGCGTTTTTTCCAGCCACCCGATAGCTCTTTTACTAAAGCCTCAGGATTTTGAAATCTAGCTCGTCCTATGATCTCTGCAAGTGGCCCTGCAGCATCAGAGTGACTAGCGTCGTTGTGACTCTCTTCTAAAACTTGGCGAATAGATTTACTTGGATCAAAGACGTCCATTTGCGGCACGTAAGCTGTTTTAAGCCCGCGGCGAGCCGTGATAAGGCCACTATCAGATGTCTCCTGGCCGGCAAGGATACGAAGAAGCGTTGATTTCCCAGCGCCATTAGGTCCAATGATGGCAACACGGTCGCCATCACTTAAGGAGAAATCCATATCTTTAAATACAGGAACCAGACCAAAAGTTTTTGTAATGGTCTGGCAACTAATAAGAGGTGCTGCCATTAAGATTGTGCCGCGGGTTCTTGACGTGTGACTGGCAAGTGATGTGGGTTATTATCAGCGCCCGAAACGGCATAGTATGTGGTAGCCGCATATTTGGTGGAGCGAAGTATTTTCTTAACGATAACGGTCATGTCACGATCAGGACCGCCTTGGAGCTTTTTGACAAGTTCCGTTGTTACCTCAGAAACAGTGTAAATATCCCCGCCCGCAGGCACCGGCGCTGCCTCTGCCAAGAGGGCTGCACGAAGTTCCTCAGGGTTTACAAAGTTAGCCGTGACAGATGCCTTCAGCATGTCGGTCAGAGACTTAAGATTTCCTTCGATTAAATCACTGATGTAAGACATAGGCGTCAGTGCTCCTTCGTGGGCTGAGGTGGACTCGTTTACCCTTAAGTTTAAGACATTGCAGCAAAAATAATTACCAGCTCGAGCAATATTTTACGTCATCTAGGCTCTGATGCCACTTAAAAAAAAATTAAAATCAGTGGTAAAAAAATGAGCAAAAAACTTGCTCTCTACCTGTTTATATTCCAATTAAAAACCTACTCCGACGTCGGAGTAGGGGAGTTATTTCTTTTTTTAATATTCAGTCAGATGCAGAGGCTATTGGTCTCAATGTAAATTTGACGGAATCGGCACTGGTGCGGCCCGTTCAATTTTTGCTACGCCTTTTAAAACGCTTTCGAGATCTTGAATCTTGAATGGCGATTGACGGTAGGGGTCACAGAGGCTTTCAAAGCACTTTCGTACAAGTTTCACACAGCCAAATGATGTGAACGCGGAGGGGCTCTTAATCGTTAGGTCCTCGACGTTTACGTTGCTATTTTCATCATTGGGATAAGAGGAAGCTTCGCCGGTAAATTCTAGCGCGATTCCGGATTTTAGAACGCGTCGATCAAGTGAGGTCTCTGCCAATTGAATGCCGCAAACCATATAGGTATTGAGGATCATATTACTTTCTCCCTCAATATACGCGCTGGATACAACTGGCCCAATTTCCACCTGGCTCTTATTGGCCGGGATTTCAAGATCTTTCAGCATAATCATCTTGGTGCCCCGACCAATCGTGGCAATGCCATCGGAATTACTGATGCTTTTTACAGTGGAAGAATCCTCCTTTGCCGCGCAGTTTGTGAGGATGGGGGCGAGGATAATTAGCATGGTGATTAGTGGTGATCTCATAATGGCGTGTCCTTCTCGGTCAATATAGATAGGCCCAGACGCAGTACTCGATGCAAGCGGAGTACCACGGGTAACCGTCTATATAGATTGACATTTGATTCGTCAAGGACTGTCAGGTTTTTAACACCGCCAAAGGTAGGGGGCGCCTCTTGGTTTTAACTCATCTTAGCAACGATCCGGTCCAAGGCATCGGCAAATCGCTTTTTGGCCTTAGCGTCAAATGGCGGTGGTCCACCGCCAGATGGCATACCGGTCATGTTGCCGCTGCGCAGTTCTTGCATCAAATTGCGGGTTGCTAATAGATCACCTATGGATCTTGGATCATAAACGGTGCCTTGAGAGTTTAGCCCAGTGGCACCTTTAGCAACAATTCTTGCGGCGAGGGGCACGTCAGATGTGATGACTAGATCACCCGCGGCCACTTCATTGGCTACATGATCATCGGCAGCGTCAAAGCCACCATGGACGCGCACGGCGGAAAACAACTCGCCTTGTGGGATTCTTGGCTGGGAGTTACCCACAACGACCACAGGTATGGAGCGCCTTTGGGCCGCTGCGAAGACTAAGTCCCTGACAATCGCCGGGCAGCCGTCATTATCAATCCAAATGCGCATTAAAACCCTCTGTCCCGGCGGGGACTTACATTATAACACTGTGAAAACATCTAATTTTCTGTTAGACCCACCGCGTCTAGTCCAGCGATCTTCCTGCCAGAAGTAGTCTCCGGCATCATGCTTATTAAGCTACAACATTGCGGACAAAAAACCAAAAAGGAACCAAGTGGTACTTAAATTCATTCAGAAATTCACAAAATCCAGTCATAGCGAACCTAAAATTGAAAAAGTAACTCCCCCTAGTAAAGCTTTAAACAAACCACAGACGGCAGCAAAAACAGCTGGGGTTTCATTTGAGCAACTTAAACTGATTGACCCGATCCTGCGGGCTATTGAAGCCGAAGGCTATGAATCACCAAGCCCCATACAGCAGCAGGCCATCCCACCGGTGCTTGCTGGGCGAGATCTTTTAGGCTGTGCTCAAACTGGCACCGGCAAGACTGCAGCTTTCGCCTTGCCGATTTTGCAGCGGCTTTCTGCGGAGCAGGCTAGATCGCGTGATCCGCGCGTGCTGGTCCTTGCCCCAACACGCGAGCTTGCCTTACAGATAGGCGACAGCTTTAAATCATACGGCCGAAATCTTCCGTTGAAGTCGGCAGTTGTATTCGGAGGTGTAGGTCTTGAGCCTCAGATCAGTAATCTCAAGCGTGGCGTGGATATACTGGTTGCCACGCCTGGTCGATTGATTGACCTTATGGACCGCGGAGCTGTCAACTTTCGTAGTCTGTCAGTGCTTGTTTTGGACGAGGCTGATCGCATGCTTGATATGGGATTTATTCATGACATCAAGCGAATCCTTAAGACCTTACCGCAGAAACGCCAAAATCTGCTCTTCTCGGCCACGATTCCAAAAGAAGTCAAAGGTTTGATCGATTCCATACTTCGAGATCCTGTAAAAGTTGAAGTCGCACCTGTGTCATCCACTAGTGAACAGGTGGAGCAGCGAGCGTATTTTGTCGGTCGCGCCGACAAGCGAGATCTTTTACTTCATATCTTAGAAACAGAAAATGTAACTAGGGCTCTTGTGTTCACTCGCACGAAACATAACGCCAACAAACTAGAAAAATTCCTGATGGAGTCTGGCATCAAGGCCGCCGCGATTCACGGCAATAAGTCACAAGGAGCGCGTCAGCGTGCACTTGAGGGGTTTAGGAGCGGACAGGTCAGGGTTCTCGTAGCTAGCGACATTGCCGCTCGCGGAATTGATATTGACGCCATCTCCCACGTCATCAACTTTGAGATGCCAAACGAGCCAGAAACCTATGTTCACCGCATAGGTCGAACGGGACGGGCTGAGGCTCGCGGTGTCGCACTCTCATTCTGTGACCGTGAAGAGCAGAAGTATCTGATCGATGTAGAAAAAGTAACGCGAAAAAAAGTTCCAGTTGTGACCGATCATCCGTATACTGCTGGCGCCGATGCGCCTGTGCCACCGAAGCAGCAGCGTGGACCACGTCCGAGCCGTCACGGTGGGCGGGGTGGACAGCGTGGTGGACGGCCACAGGGTCGAAGAAACTACTGATTCATAGGTTTATTTCTCAGATGTTAAAATCAAAGTCGGGATCATCAAATAAGAAACCCAATGCCATCTTGGTCGCAGTGCAGCTACCGGGCGTCACTGATCTGGAGCATCGCTCATCGATGGATGAGCTGGCGCGCCTCGTGAAGACACTTGGACTTAATGTGGTCGCTACGGTGTCGCAAAAGCGAAAGTCCCTTGCAGCATCAAGTGTAGTTGGTGAGGGAAAACTTAAAGATATTGCTCGTTGGACTGGTGGATCAGGCGTTATACCTGGGTTTACCAAGCATACAAGTCACGTCGGTGTTAACGAAGAGACGGAAATAGGCCTGGACGATGATGGGTCGTTATTAGATCAAGACGACAGTGATGACGATGGGGCGGCTGGGCCAAAGAGCGCAAGTGATAAAGCAGAATACGTCGTCTTTGATAATGAGCTCACACCGACCCAGTCCAAGAATTTGGAAGAGGCATTTGGCGCCGAAGTTATGGATAGAACGGGTGTCATCGTGGAGATTTTTCACAGGCACGCCAAGACGCCTGCCGCCAAGGCTCAGGTTGAAATCGCGCGATTGACTTACCTGACGCCGAGGATACGCGCCACAGGTGGCGGTGATCGCCAAGGTGGCGGCATCGGTGCAAAAGGTGCGGGTGAGACCCAGCACGAACTTGATAGACGTCGGATTCGCGACCGAATTGCCGAGCTTCGCGGAGAGATTGAGAGAATTCACAAGGAAGAAGCCCTGCGCCGGGAAAGGCGCAGCGAGCACATGAAACTTGCACTCGTCGGTTATACGAATGCGGGGAAAAGTTCTCTCATGCGAGCTTTGACCGGTAGTGAGGTCTTAGTTGCGGATAAACTTTTTGCCACACTTGATACAACTGTTCGCACCATATACCCCGAGACGAAGCCGAGAATTTTGGTTTCAGACACCGTTGGTTTTATAAAAAAACTGCCTCATGACCTGGTTGCTAGCTTTAGGTCCACACTCGACGAGGCGCTTGATGCGTCTTTGCTGCTGTATGTGGTCGACGCATCGGATCCAAGCTTTCGCTCCCAGCTCGATACGACTAAGACGGTACTCAGCGAAATCGGCGCTACGTCGGTCGATAATCTTTTGATTTTAAATAAGGAAGATCGGCTTTCGGAGCTAGAGAAAGTTGCGCTGAAGCGCGAATTCCCTGAGGCGGTATTCTTAAGTACGATTAATCCGGCCAGTGTGAGACGACTTCGGGATATCTGTGTCAATCACTTTGAAAAGAAGATGGCTGATGTGTCCTTTGACATTCCCTACGCCAAATCAGCCGCTGTGGCAGAGATTCACTCGGTGATGCGTGTTCTCGAGGAAACCCACGACGAGCATGGCACGAAGGTGAAGGCTCGGGGGTTTCCCGGTGAAATTGAGCGGATTAAGAAGGCCCATAAGATTAGCTAGAAAAATAGCCAATAAGATTCAATTTGCCCCTGCACATTCAATAGTCAATCAGGTGGGTGTCCCCATTTTAGCTGATGACGCGGCTGCGTTGATGACCGCGGCAATCCGTGCAGCTGATTGAACCGCTTCAGCTGAAAGTCCGGCTTTCCGCAGTTCATGGGCGTGAGATTTTACGCAGTTTTGACAGCCCGCAATAGCGGAGACGGCCAGGCAATAGATTTCAAAGGTTGTCTTGTCGATGCCGGGTTTTCCAATCACTTGCATGCGAAGTTTCGCCGGGAGTTTTCCTACCTCTTCATCCTCAAGCATGTGAATGAATCTATAGTAGACGTTGTTCATGGCCATAATAGAGGCCGCAGCCTTGGCAGCTGCGACCTCCTCAATAGTTAGGCTTTCCTTGAATTCTACTTCCAAAGCCTGCCTTATAGCTGCAGATCCAGTGGCGTAAGCACAGGCTAGGGCGGTACCCCGAACTTGATTTATGGTGAGTCCCGGTGCGCCTTCTTCTGTCAACACGCTGCCCAAGTTGATTTTAGTGTCTCGTGCGAAATCGCCAAGACTATCCCTAAATTGTTCGAGGCTCATAATTTTTAGTCCTTTCTTTGTGTCGGTTAATGATTAGCCTAGGGTTTTTTCACCTGGCTGCCAGTTACATGGGCAGAGTTCGTCGGTCTGCAGTGCGTCAAGAACACGCAATATTTCTTTCGGGTTTCTACCAACCGATAAATCGTTGACTGAGACGTGGCGAATGATGCCCGTCGGGTCGACAATATAGGTAGCCCTCTGTGCTACACCTTCAGCCTCATCAAGAATTCCCAAGCTCATGGATAACTCGCGCTTGATGTCTGATAGCATTGGAAACGGCAAAGTTTTCAATTCTTCTTTTTGACTGCGCCACGCCAAGTGGACAAACTCGTTGTCGGTACTAGCCGTAAGGACTTTGGCCTCGCGGCTGTTGAATTCTTTATTGAGGTCACCAAAGGCCTTGATCTCGGTTGGGCACACGAAGGTAAAATCTTTTGGATAGAAGAAGATTACGGACCACTTGCCTTTGAGACTTTCGCTCGAGTAGTCGATGATGCCGGTTTTCGGATCGTTACTGACGACTGCCTTCATACTAAAAGAGGGGAATTTTTTGCCTACGCCTAACATATGTGATTCCTTTCGTATTGTTCGCTTGGCGCTTGGATGGGGTCACCACGACCTTTCCTCCTGCCGCTTTGAGTTACCTATCGCCCGACTTGCAACATTTATAAAATTGATTAAAAATATAAGTAGATAGAAAAATTCTATATGATGAATAAGTCCCTGTAAGGACAAAGAAAATGACCTCTATAAGTCAGCTGGAATATGCCATTGCAGTCGATACTCACCGCCACTTCGCGCGGGCAGCCAAGGCTTGCCATGTAACCCAGCCCACCTTGTCGGCGCAGCTGGCGAAACTAGAAGATGAAATAGGAGTGATCCTGTTTGATCGCTCCGCTCAGCCCATCGTTCCTACAAGTGAGGGACTCGCCATCTTGTCCCAAGCTAGAATTGTTGTAGCGGAGTTTCGCAAAATTGCAGCGATCGCCTCGGGAGCTGCCAATGAGGTAGCAGGTGAATTAATGGTTGGTGTCATACCGACGGTCGCTCCTTATCTTGTGCCACTTTTTTTGGAGGATTTTTCAAGGGCGCATCAAAAGCTAAAGATTGACGTTCGGGAGATGACGACGGCACAAATCACTGAAGGTTTAGCGAGAGAAATCATTGACGTTGGAATCCTGGCGATTCCAGTTGAAGGCATAAATTTTTCCACAAGATTTTTATACCGAGAACCCTTTTATCTTTATGCCAATAAATCTCACCAGCTCGCACAGCGAAAAAAAGTTAAGGGTGATGATATTGACGGCAAAGACTTGTGGCTACTAGAAGAGGGGCATTGTCTGAGGGGGCAAGTCCTGCAGGCCTGCCAAATCAAGGGGCGAAAGCCAGCCTTGGCAAACGTGCGGTTTGAGAGTGGATCTGTTGAGACTCTTAAGCAGCTCGTGAGGCAGGGGATTGGCTATACCCTCATCCCGCACCTCGCCATCGGTGAGGACGATGATGTTAAGGTGATCTCCTTTGAAGAACCCATGCCGGCGCGGGATATTGGTCTAATGTTTAGACGTGAGCAGCTCAAAAAGCCTGCCACTGAGGCCTTGGAGAAATCGATTCAAAAGATGCTGCCAAGATCTCTCACAAAGTTAGCAAAAGACGCCATTGGCCTTGCTGTTCGCAATCAAAATGAGCAGAATTAGCTCCTGGATTAAAGTGTGTCTGGAAAGCAGAGGGCATCAATGAGTGGAACAAAGGTGACTGTTTACTACGATGGGCTCTGCGTGCTCTGCTCCCGTGAGATTGATCACTACCGAAAGTCTCGTGGGGCGGATTTAATCAACTTTGTTGATATTTGTGCGCCTGGATTTGAGCCTGCGTCCCACGGAGTTGATCCAAAGGCGGTACACCGCGTAATGCACGTCAAGCGCACTGATGGCACACTTGCTACTGAGGTCGATGCATTTATTACTATTTGGGACACGCTTCCAGGTTATTGGCTGCTAGCAAAGATTGCTCGCTTTGGAGTTGTGAGATTTTTCCTAAATATTGGCTACCAGATGTTTGTACGAATTAGGCCCTATCTGCCGCGTCGCAGTGCGGATTTCTATGTTTGTGCGGATAGCCCATACTGCGATATCCCAAGTCAAAAAAAAATTGACAAACAACCGGACTAGTTTTGTTTTGCCCTATTGGCATCCACGGATTTTATCCGTTGGCCATGCCGCGTTCGAGATATTTTCTAGGTTCTGCTTTTTCGTCAACATAGGTGAATTCCAGGCGTCCAGCGCGATCCCCACCTGTTCATAAGCTGAGAACTTGTTCCAGTCGGTGCACCAAATGCCATCAGCGGCATTGAGGGCTGATGAAAATGAACTTTCAGGATTATCCAGGCTGTAAATGTTTTCAAAGCCTGTTTTATTCATTCCCAGAAGTTCTGCTAAACCACTTGGCTTTCTGCCCTCAAACGGCAGCCCTTTAGAAATAAAGACGGTTTCATCCGTTCGCCTCGTCAAATAAATCACTTCCTGGCAACATTGAATAACCCGTCGAAGGCGAGTTCCCCAAGTTTTCAAAACAATGCATTTTATAAACAAAATCGCCCAGAATATTTTTTGAAAATATTCTGGGCGATGTATCGAGGATGCGTTTTAGTTAAGAGGATGCTCATCGGCTACGTCAGCGTAGCACTGACCAAGATCAGACTCATCGTTTAATTTTGAGTCACGGAAGACGCCGTAGTATTTTCCGCTCTCTGTGATGATCCTTAATGTCGCCGCAGAGCGGTCTGTGGCTTCAAAAATAAGCTCTCCACCTTTGCGTACGATTTTGGCGGGGATCATGAGTGCATTTTGCTGGGAATCGCCTGAGATTTTGATAACCGCTCCAGTTGAACTGGTCGGCATGATGCCCGTGATTTTACGCCAGTGATCGCCGCAGGTGATTTTTTTCATTTTGGAGTCAGGCTCATTTGGGGCAGCTTCGTTAGTGATCATTTGCTCCAGAGTCAAACGAACGTTTCCACCAAAACCACGGGTATCAAGGGACAAATTATAAACAGTCGGAACCGCTGTACGCGTAATGTTGGCTTCGTACTCGTTGCCGCCTTTTAGGATGTAGCAGCTTGGGCAGCGCATAGGCTCAAGGCTCTTGAACTTCCAAGAGAGCAATTCCTTGGATTCTCCGTCCGTAATGAGCAAGGTAATTGGATTTTTATTAAGACAAACTTTTTTGGCTTTGGTCTTAAGGGTGCTGACCGAAGGCTGTTTTGATGTAGATTCCACTTTTTTCACTTTGTAGCAGGCAAAAACCTCAGAACCCACTTCTGGCTCGTTTTTTGCGGCAGCTAGATTCGCATCGGGTGTTTCGGTAGTTTTACAGGAGATCATGTTTGCAACGAAAGCTGCTGACAATAATAGGTTTAAAGTGCGGTTCATGGTGAAAAGCCCCCTAAGTATAAATGAAATGCCTGGGTCGATTTTACCATAATGGGGGCAAAAGGGGCAGGGTGCGCGGGGCCTGGGTTGATTGGGCAATTTCCCTTAGATTTTAGTAGATTGTGGGAATAAATTATGGAGCCTTGTAAGGCTTTTGGGATATGCTTCGAGGTGGAGTGGTTGGACCTTTGATAAAGGGTGGAAGAATGAGTCACGACGATCCAAAAAAACTTACGGCATTTGAAAAATACGTCTTAGTTGATAAAGGAACCGAGCGTCCCAACACCGGCCTTTACACGCATTTTATGCAAGAGGGCACTTATCACTGCAAACAATGCGGAGCGACACTGTATCGAAGTACTGACAAGTTTGACTCTGGTTGTGGTTGGCCCAGTTTCGATCAGGAGATTGCTGGGGCTGTCACCAGAGTTCCGGATGCAGATGGGCGACGAACGGAGATTATCTGTAAAGCTTGTAAGGGGCATCTCGGACACGTGTTTCATGGGGAAAAATATACGCCCAGAGATACGCGTCACTGTGTTAACAGCGTGAGTGTGAAGTTTGTTCCAAAAGAGTCCCATGAATACCGGCAGGCCGTCTTCGCCAGCGGGTGTTTTTGGGGTACAGAGTATTTCTTGGCCCGCGTTCCAGGTGTCATCAAGACGCTCGTTGGTTACTCTGGGGGTCAAACCCAAAATCCAACCTATGAAGACGTCTGCTCGGGTAAAACCGGCCACGTTGAGTGCGTGCAAGTGACCTATGATCCAAAGGTCGTAGATTTTAAAACTCTGGCCAAAATATTTTTCGAGACCCATGATTTCACTCAAACCGACGGTCAAGGACCTGATCGTGGCTCTCAGTACTTGTCGGTGCTTTTCTACGCTGACGATCAGGAAAAACAAATTGCCGAGGGGCTGCTAAGAGACCTAAAAGCAAAAGGCTTTGCGGTCGCTACTAAACTGAGTCCAGCTGAAAGAGTTTGGCCAGGAGAAGAGTATCACCGCGACTACTATGAGCGTCGCGGTGAGGTCCCATACTGCCATCGTTACAAGAAAATATTTTAGCTCAGGTCTCGTTGGGTTGCACGTCTGGACACAGGTTGGAATAATGCCCCAGGATTGTCGCGGGTGACTCTGTGTTAAGTGCCAAATTTTGTTCATTAAAATTCTTTAAATTAGACTGAGGTCTAATTTGTCAGTTAAACCGGACGACCGGATCCTCCGAAGTAGATTCACACTATTTTTGTGGGGGTTTTCCGTGGTGCGAAAATGGCTTAGACAGCTTGACTACAGATTATCCCCAGAACTAGAGATCGAATACGAAGATAAGACCAATGAAATGACAGATAGGGCCTTTGTTTATGGGGTTCCAACGTTGAGCATCTGTTTGTGGGTTTGGTTCTTCAGTTCCCGTCTCACGAATAACGTCGGTGATTCGCTGACTTTTGCTATAGCGGTGCAGGGGGTTTTGGCGCTGGGTATTTTTGCCATTCTTCTGCGTGGCAGTATGCGCCGAACACTCAACTACTTTTCGCCAGTATTAACCTTGAGCTACGTTTATGCTCTGATTGGAGTATATGTCGCTACGCTTCCGGATCAGGCCAAAATGGTACAGGCCCAAAATTGGGTGATTTGTTTAGTGTTTTTTTTGTATGCGGTTGAGCGGGTGTCGCCGTTCCTGGCTGTTCTGAACGCCGGTTCATCGACCTTGTTATTTTATTTTCTCCAAGCCAGGGTGCCGCAGCTTATAGGCGCAGAATCTTTTCAGTTTAACTGGCAGCTTGTGGCCGCACACGGGGTAGGACTTTTCATTTGTTTTGATCACTGTATTAATGCGCGTCGAAAATTCAAATTTGAAAAAGATCTCGAATTCCAACGCCAGCACAGTGACAAGATCTTGCGAAATGTTTTGCCCGATGCCATTGTTGACGAGCTTAAAACCACAAGATCCACACTTGCACATGCATACCAGGATGTGACCGTTATATTTATCGACTTGGTTGGCTTTACAAAAAAGTCAGCTACAATGGAGCCGGCGCTTCTTGTGAATTTGCTGGATGAGCTTTTCAGCCGTTTTGATGAGCTTGCCAGTAAGCACGGCGTGGAAAAAATTAAAACTATTGGTGACGCATACATGGCAGTCACTGGCTGCCCAAGTGCCGATAGTCTGCATGCTCAGCGAATGATTGAGTTTGCGCTAGCACTTGAAAATGTAATGAAAGTATTTAACCGTGAGTTTGCGGCCGATTTTGGGATTAAAGTTGGTATCGCAAGTGGAAGCGTCATGGGTGGTGTGATCGGGAAGAAGAGAATTAGTTTTGATCTGTGGGGTGATGCAGTCAATCTCGCTAGTCGAATCGAGTCGATCGCTGCCAACGGTGAAATTGCAGTCAGTGAGTCGACGGCGGCTTTAATCAAAGAACTCGTGACACTATCACAGCCTCGAATTGTCGAATTAAAGGGTAAAGGTCCAACGACCGTTTACTCTGTTCGGCCGAAGGTAGGGCTGTTACCTGCAGCTGGTGCAACGAGTTCAGCAAGTGTGGTTCCACTTCAGTCGGCTGACTTGAGCAAGAACATACAGCGGCCCGCCGCATAAAAATTGCAAAAAACAAGACATAACAAAACACCCGATCACGGTGATTACCGCCGATCGGGTGTTTTGTTGCGTTAAATGACTATTTGGTGAAGTCTTCGCCTTGCCAAGCCGCTTTAGTTTTCGGCGTCATGACGACTTTGCCCTTGTAGCTGCCGCAGCTAGCACAGATCGAGTGCGGGCGGTATACGGCTCCGCAGTTTTTACAAACTGAAGATCCAGGGGCTGTTAGAAAATGATGTGCGCGACGAAGGTCGCGTTTTGACTTTGAGGTTCTAAACTTTGGCACTGCCATCGAAAGCACTCCTTCAGTAACAAAAACAAGCGAGATGACTCGCAGATCGGGAACCAAGGATTTAGTGGATTCGGAGGTTTGGGTCAAGGCAAATCTTGCCAACCAAAATGCTATTTTATCGTTTTTAGGATGGCGAAGGGCGAATTCTCGCCAGATCTAGCCCCTGTTGAGCTTTCCTCAGATGGCAAGTGTCCGTTATCACAAGGGCTAAGTCCTGATGTCTCGCAGGTGATCTGGTATGGAATAGCGCATTGCAGAGCATCATTGACCAAAACCTCGAGATTTATTCCATCTCTTTCAATGAAATAGACATCAAGATCTTCTGTCACGAGGCTCATGTCTTTCGGTGTATCGCCTTCATATGGTGGGCGATAGGTAGCCGTGACTGATGCGGATAGGGCTAAGGTTACGTTCTCGCCGCAGAGAGAACACGCTTGGACGGCCATGGCTGTAATTAAACCTGATGCGTGAACAAATCCGGCACTCGTGGTGCGAAGGGTTATTTCTCCCTGAATGTTTGCTGCCGCTGGGTTTGACGGTGCCAGATCAGCTGCGAGCGGCTGCAGCCAGGCCTCAGCAGAGACCAGTTTCACCAAGTGGGGCGAGCTTAGAGTATGAAGCTGAAGAAGCATTTTCGTTACATCACTCAATATCTAGGAGATATAGACTTAAATCGGTCAACGCCCCGCGGGTTTACACTGGTCGTGGGTGCATTGTCCAGGGGTGATTGAAATTGGTTAGCCTCTAAATCGTGTGGATTAAATTTGTAATATCTTTGGGTTAGTGGGGGTCCCAGCGGCCCTTGGATTGAGATTTGCCCATAACCAGCCGATATCCATTCAGAATCAATGTGAATTTCGCCGGTGAGACGATGAACGCCAGATGGCTCGTACATTGTGGGGATGAGGCTTTAGGCCCTTGGTCTGCGGAGCAAGTGCGTGAGGAGTTGCGCGCTGGGCGCATCGACGCTTTTGATTTGGTGGCACTAGAAGGTAGTAGCAAAAAGCGGCCGCTCATTGATGTGGACGAAATATTTGCCAGTGTTGCTGGCAAGAAAGATCCTGCAAAAACTCAGTCGGAATCCCATGAGAAAACGGCACTCCTGCCCATGGCTGCTGGTGAGGTTAACAATGGGGCCAGACCCATAGCCCAATCCAAGACAGCATTACCATCGGAGCAGTTTCTCGAAACGGGCGGCAAAAAAACTCCAAGCTTTACCAAGCCAAGGGCCTTTGAAGCTTTGGCGGCCCCTCTTGCGGTGCAAAAACTTGGCGTCAACAATCTGGGACAACGTCCGGGTCTTCCTGCCAAGGCGCCTGCGGTCGGAGCCGGTGCGGGGATTGTCAGGCGGTACGTTCTCTGGACCTCCGAACAAAGCCCCCAAGGGCCGTTCACCTCACGCGAAGTTTTGACTTTTTGGTATGCTAAAAAGCTTCCAGCCAACACCATTGTCCAACGAGCTGGGCAGTCAAAACGAGTTCGTATTGATGATTTTGCTAGGTTTTACGAACGAGCTGCACCCAGCGGCATTGCCTTTGTTGGCGAGGCGCAAGCCGCAGCAGGTCGTCTTGACGTATCTACACGCAGACTCGTCTTTGCTATGCTCGCAGGTCTTTCGATTGTTGCAGCTGCGTTGATTTGGAGTTACTCGCCGGAGCGTGTTTTGGAGCGAGCCCGTCGACTATATAAAACCACATTTGGCGGAGCAGCAGTTGATCCATCTTCCGATGCACCTCTCAATCGGGTTGCTTCAGATCAGGGGGCATTATCCCAGCCAAACGTTGACGTGAAAGCTCAACCAGTTGGCCGCAATCCAGCGCCCCAAAGCAATACGACACCAAAGAAAGCATCGCAGCAGATGAAGCGGTCGCCAAAAGTTCCGCCTAAAGTAGTGCGTTCTGCGCGCAGCGCCAGGCGGCCAACACCGCCCCCCGCGCCCGTTATTTCCATGCGCCCCTCAGCGGCCCAACCAGCTCGGCCTAGTGGCGGTGGGAACTGGGGGCTTTTGGAGGGGTCCACCGTTACCTTGACCGGCTATAGGTTTAATATCAGTGCCCTAAATGCCTGTGAGCTTAAATGTAAGATTCCCATGACCGGTCCTAAAGGCCCGATAACGGCCGTCTTTTTTAAAGAGGCCTTTGCCGGCGCGTTGGCAAGAAATACCTCGGCTGTCTCCGTGACAGGCACCGTACGACGAGACCTGACCACGGGCGCGCTCTCCATTTTAGTTCAATCTGTAAAATAGGCCCATAAAGGCACACTTTTTTGATAAAAACTCTTGTCATAACCGTCCTAAATGACTATCTTTCCGGCTCTCTGAATAAGAGACAAAGCGAGGAGTCGGTGGTCGATTCTTAGCCAATAAAAAACAAGTCGTCTGCGTTTTTGTGCACTCTGTGAACAAGATCGCTTGAAGTTGAAGGTGGCACTCAAATTTTTGAGTTGCTCGTCGGACGGCTGAAGGTCAACCTTCAATATAGAGGAGTAAAAATGGCGGTTACAGTTAACATGAAAGACCTGCTCGAAGCAGGCGTCCACTACGGTCACCAATCTAAACGTTGGAACCCGAAAATGAAGCCCTACATCTTTGGGGCGCGCAATGGCATTCACATCATCGATCTGCAAAAAACCGTGAAGCTTTTCCAAACGGCTTGTAACTTCGTTGAGAGTACGACTAGCCGCGGTGGCCACATTTTGTTCGTGGGCACAAAAAGAATGGCGCGTGATCTCGTGTCGTCTGAAGCCAAACGCGCTGGCATGTACTTCATCAATCACAGATGGCTCGGTGGAACATTAACAAACTTCTCCACGATCCGTCAGTCCATCCACCGTTTAAAGCGCATCGAAAAGATGAGCCAAGACGGCACGTACGACAAACTTCCGAAGAAAGAAGTTTTGATGTTTGAGCGTGAGCGTGAAAAGCTTGAAAGAAACCTTGGTGGTATCAAGGATATGCCTGGCCTTCCACGTGCGATCTTTGTCGTGGACGCGCACAAAGAAACTATTGCCCTTGAAGAAGCGGCAAAACTGGGAATTCCAGTGGTTGCGGTCGCCGATACCAACGCCAATCCAGATGGCATCGACTACATTATCCCAGGTAACGACGACAGCATGAAGTCCTTGCAGCTTTTTATTGCGACCATTGCTGATGCATGCGTCCAAGGTAAGTCCAAGTCACGAGACAAAGGCGACATGGATGACCGTTCAATGGAAGCCGCCGCAAAAGCTGGAAAATTCTTTGACGGCGAAGGTAACGCGGTTTCCGTTTCCAAGAAAAAGTCATTCGACAAAGAGTAATTTTTAGAGAGCCGGTCTTAATTCGACCGGCACTAACTTTAAAATCAATTGCGTGGCAATCATTGGATTGCTCGGGAGATATAGTTATGGCAGTACAAATTTCAGCAGCTCAGGTGAAAGATCTTCGTGAAAAAACGGGTGTCGGCATGATGGAGTGCAAGAAAGCGCTCGAAGAAAACTCAGGCGACATGGAAAAAGCAATCGTTTGGTTGCGTGAACGCGGTATGAGCCGTGCGGCGAAAAAAGCTGACCGGGTCGCAGCGGAAGGTGTTGTCGAAGTTTTGATTAATGACGCTGGAACTGAAGCAGCGGTTTTGGAAGTGAACTGTGAAACTGACTTTGTCGCGAAAAATGACGAGTTTCGCGAAATGGTACGAGAGACGGCAGCTCTTGCATTGAAAAACAAATGCAATGATGTAGAAAAACTATCTGAGTTCAAGTTATCCAGTGGTGCCACGGTGAAAGATACCGTCGCCGGTCTGATCCAAAAAATTGGCGAAAACATGCGACTACGCCGTGTGCTTACTGTTTCAGCACCTAATGGTCATATCTCTGGTTACACGCACATGGGCGGGCGAATCGGTACTTGCGTGGTGCTTGAAGGTAAAAAAGACGTAGCAGATCTCGGTAAGGATATAGCTATGCATGTGGCAGCGGCTTCACCACGTTATTTGACCAGACAAGAAGTGGATGTTTCCGAGCTAGTGCAAGAAAAAGATATCGCTCGCAAAAAGCTGATTGAAGAGAAAAAGCCTGAGGCGATGATCGAGAAGATTCTTGAGGGTCAAATGAATAAGTTCTACAAAGAGGTCTGCCTTGTAGAACAAGCGTTCGTTAAAAACCCAGATGTTTCGATTACCAAGCTCCTTGAGACGACGGATAAAAACCTAAAACTGACCAAGTTTGTCCGCTTTGCCCTTGGTGAAGGTATTGAGAAGAAACAAGAAAACTTTGCTGCAGAAGTAGCCGCACAACTAGGTCGCTAAGCCCGGTTTTTTGGCAGAGTTACGCAGGGCACGCCGGATAAAACGCGGCGTGCCTTTTCTTTTGCCGGGTTTTAGTTGTAGAGAATGATTGATTTCTTTATAATTTCGCTGACATAAATTCTCTTGAGGTCACACCATGTCAACTCCCATTCCAGTCCATCCAGACGTTAAATATAAGCGAATCATGCTCAAACTCTCAGGCGAGATGCTTGGCGGGGATCAGGGCTACGGTATTGAGGGTGACGCTCTTGAGAGAATCGCGGCTGAAGTTGCAAAAGTTCACCGTTTAGGGGTGCAAGTTTCGATCGTGATTGGCGGAGGGAATATCTTCAGGGGCGCTCTTGCTTCCAAGCTCGGCATGGACCGGCCATCTGCTGACTATATGGGGATGCTGGCGACCATCATCAACGGCCTCGCACTGCAGGGGATTCTGGAAAATAAGTTTAATCTTCAAACGAGAGTGATGACAGCGATCACCATGCAAGAGCTGGCTGAGCCCTATATCAGGCGAAAAGCTGTAAAGCACATCGAAAGTGGGCGCATCGTTATTTTTGCTGGCGGAACAGGAAACCCACTATTTACGACCGACACGGCCGCGTCTCTGCGAGCCAGGGAAATCGGCGCTGAAATTATTATGAAAGCGACCAAAGTTGACGGGATATTCGACAGTGATCCAAAGAAGAACCCCAACGCTAAGAAATTTGATGAGTTGACATATTTTGATGTGCTGAATAAAAAACTTGATGTGATGGACGCAACCGCCATCACATTGTGTATGGAGGCTCAGCTGCCCATTATGGTGTTTAAGATGGGAGAGCCTGGCTGCGTAGAGCAGGTGGTCTTGGGCAAAAAAGCAGGAACAATCGTTCGATAATTTGTAATCAATTCTGTCATCAGGGTCAGAGATAGAGGGAGAACGTCATGAGTGATATAGCCAATAACTGTAAGCAAAACATGGAAAAGCGCCTTAAATCTTTTGAGGGTGAGCTGAAGCAAGTTCGAACCGGTCGAGCTTCGGTGGCCGTTCTCGACAACGTACGCGTTGACTATTACGGCAATCCAACTCCTTTAAACCAAGTAGCAACCATGGCGACCCCTGATGCCCGTACTATTACCATCGCCCCATTTGAAAAGAAATTGATTGCTGAGATTGAAAAAGCGATTCGAATTGCCGACATTGGCGTTCAGCCGACCAATGATGGCAACATTGTAAGATTGCCATTTCCTGCCTTAACTGAAGATCGCCGTAAGGAGATCGTCAAGAATCTTAAGAAGATTGCTGAGGATGCCAAAGTTGGAGTTCGCAATATTCGTCGCGATGCAAACGAGGAAGTTAAAAAACAAGAAAAAGACAAAAAAATCACTGAAGACGAACGAAAAAAAATCGAAGATGTGATCCAAAAGCACACGGATAGTTTCGTGAAGCTTGTGGATGATCGTCTTGCTACCAAAGAAAAAGAAGTGATGACGATCTAAGATCGTCATTCGCGTTTAAATAATTTATTTAAAGGTTTTGGATCATGCGGTCGCGGTAATCTTTTACCGAGGTCATTAGATCTTGGCGCTCTTTGCCAAGCTCGGTCAGATTTGTTTCGCTTAAGATTTTATCCGACTCTTCGCTAAAAACCTTAGCAAAGTCCTCTCTTTGCCCGAGGTGGTAGGCGAGGCGGACAAGCTCAATTTCTGCCCACTGCTTACGAAGCTGATTGGACGGCGTTTTCTCCTCAGCGAAATCTAGTGACGCTTGCTTATTGAGTTTAGCCAGAATTTTAGCAATTTCCTGGTTTCGATAAGCTGACGTTTTGCGCAGGATGAGCATGCTATTTTTGAGGGAATTGAATACGGTTTGGTTTAAAAACCCTTGGGCGTCTCCAAAATCCTGAGCGAGCTGAAGGCCTTTTGTGATAGCCGCCATACCCTGCTCGGGGCTTTCATCGCCATTTAGCTGGAGTATTGCTAGGTCAAATTGCTCTTTAACTTCCTGAGACCGCAATGTGACAGGATCCAAATAGTAAGTTTTGGCCTGATTGAGCATTTGATCAAACATTTTTAAACGATCGATAAGATAGGCCTTCTGCTTTTGAGGGGAGAGTGGAAGCCGTGCCAGCAAGCCTCGCGCAGTGAATTGAATCTTCTCTGGCGAGCGGCGGATGCCTTTAATCGTTATGCTGGATTCAGACTGGGCAAGATCAATGGATTTCAATAAGGCGACTTCAGCACCCGTAGTTTTACCTGACTTCATAAGGGCGTAGCCGTAACTCAGATAAATCCCGCTAGTGGACTTTTTGCCTATCCTTGGGATTAAGTCTTCATAGAGTTCGGCTGACTTTTCATATTGGCCTGCATTCCATGCATAAAAAGCCTGTTTTTCAAGAAATGCAGTGCGGTTTTGAGTTGTAATTTTAAGTGTTTCCTCGATAACGCTTAAAGCTTCGCTAGTACGGTAACTTTGGTAGAGAGATTTAGCCTCAAACCAGGTGAGGGCCTCCTGTTGTTCGATGGAGGTGAATGGTAACTTGTGTCTTTTTTGAAAAAATTCAGCTGCCATGGAGTAGTTTCTTAGGCTTAGGTGCAGAAGAGCAAGATTTTGCAGCGCAGCAGCTTGGATTCGCTCGTTGTCATGCGCGGCATCGATGGCGAAGAGATAGCTACGGTGAGCCTTCTGTGCCAGATCGTTATCAATGTCAAAGTCTTTGGCGTTTCGCCTTAATTGCTCGTGGTATAAGTACCCAAGAAACAGATACTTAACCCCAACGCCCACTAGATCGTCTGAAATTTTTTCTATCTCTGATGTGGCGTTGGCCAGGGCGGAGTCTGTGTTCTTATCGGTCGCTACTACTGCAGCGAGCACAGCTTTGACAAACACTAGGCTGTCGCCTTCAACGAGTTCATCTTTGACCATAGTCTCATATACTTTTAGGAGTTCATTCCACGCTGCATTCGACGAATTCAAGAGCGTATATTGGAAGTGAGACTCAAGATCATCCGTAGTCCTGATACTGCTGTAAAAAGAACCTTTAGCTAGATCCTTTGTGGCCTCTGGTCCATTATAAAATTTATAAGCGGCCTCAAGAGACGTGAATCTAAGAGCTTCAATGGCGTAGGGGTATTCTTTGCTCTTAGGATTAATGTAGGAAAGCCAGAGACTCATCATTTGCGAGAGTTCGCGGGGGCGGTCGTTTTTTTGAAGAAGGACTATACTTCGGGAGAATAAGAGTCTGAGCGCAAAATAAGAGTTTTGTATGCGTTTAACTCGGTCTACAACTTCTCGCATTTCATTGCGAACCGTGGTTTTGTCGTCCGTAAGAAGAACTCGGTAAATCTGTCGTTCGTTCTGGACGATATCCAACAGTTGTTTGGCGATACTGTCGGTTGCCTGCTTAAGGTCCGTCTCAAGGCGTAATAGCTCATTGTCCCGATCTTTATTTTCCTCTTGGCGGCTAAGTAAGCGGCTGAGATAATAGAATCTTGTTTCCTCATTCTCGCTGCCAGACCGAATTCTTGCTGCTAAAACAGAATCAAAATCCAGTCCAGGTTTATCTCCAAGTATTCTTTCGAGGAGCCTCGTTTGCCAGTATAAACCTATGGGGGTTAATGCTTTGGCTTCTTGGGCGATCTGTAGTGCAGACGCGTTTCGACTTCTGAAGAACTCTAGATAGGCTTTGACAATCTGGCCAATTGGGCTGGTTGGTAGCTTCAATAGTTCGGCCTCGGCCGTTGCCAATAGTCGACCCAGTTCAGCGACGTTCTCCTTGCTGGGGAGTGCATCCCATTTGTTAAGGGTTTCAAGCAGAATTAACTGGACAGCATAGTCCCTAGACGTGTTCTTAAGTTTTTGTGCGAAATGCATGGCTGGCATCCATGCGTGCATAAATACAAAGTTATTGAATAGACGCTGGTCGAAGTCCTCTGTCGTGAGATTGGAGCTTTTTGATTTTATCTGATGCAAGAGCAAAATTTTATCGCTGTAACTTCTAGCTGCGCGGTGTGCCTCCCAGAGTTCGTCAACAGACCAGCTTGCGGGTGTAATTCCTGAAAGCTGAGCCTTATAAACGTCCAAAGATCCCTCAAAAGCACAAGTTATATAAAGGCTTGATTTTGCCGGGGTGGGATACGAGCAGTTTTGATCAAGTGAAGTAAGCTGCTCTGGCTGGGGGTCTTTCTCATTGATAGAAATTCGAAAGATGGCCGCTGCGTCGCGGCTATCGAGGGTTAGGTCACGATTGCTGTCCAACATATACTGGGCAAAGTAAAGGTAATACCCATCGCTTGAAAATTTTGCTATGCCTGAGTTTCCCGGTAGGTTAATGGGTATTCGCTTGAGTTCAGACCTTTGTTCCATGTCATACAAGACGAACTCTGGACTGGTGGATTTGTAGGCCAGAAGCTTTCTAGTCGAAGAAATTGATGGGCCAAAAATCTGGCCTTCTATGAGCAACGTTGATGATTTTGAAACAATGTTATAGATAAAAATACGCTGGGTGTCTCTCCGGTCATCACTTTGAACATATCCGAGGGATTCGTTGTCGATCCAAAACGGTGAGTGTTCTCCTAGGCCTGGGCCAGTAATACACGTCAATTTGGCTTCGTTACCCTGTAGACAAATATCACCCTTGGCATCATTTCCAAAAAAAGTGACGGCAAGATTTTGCCCGTTAGGGCTGATAGCGGGATTTTTCGCATCTACTTCTGCTTTGGTTACTGGTACTGACCTACCAGTCCTAACGTCTATTTTGAAGACTTGCGAAGAGAGGTTTTGACTACGGGTAAAGTAGATTGAGGATTCGTCGGCGCTGACTGAGCTTTGAAAATTGTCGTAGGGACCAACTGTTATTTTTTTTAAAGGAATAAAATTCCTAATAGATTTACCCGAACGGGCTAATGACACGTTTGGTAAGTTAAAAAAGACTATAAAAAAAACAAAAAATTTACTGACAAGCCCCATGGATTACCTCGCCTCACCAGCCGATGTTTTGGGCTTCGATTTTTCTTTGGATTTGGGATCAATGCTGTCGTCGGAATGTGTCATTCGAAATAATCGGGCGCGGTCTGTGTCAGTTTTTACCTTTGGCATCGGTAATGGGCCAGAAGCCAATTCTTTTTCTTGGAATTTTTGATCAAGTTCCTGCCAATCTCCACTCGCCTCTAGCTCAAGTATCGTCTGGCGGTCTATCAGGTGAATACTGGGAGAACACGAGGTGATCAGATTAACTAAAAAAAATTGCTTTAAGACACTTTTAAAGATGGGGAAAATTTTTGTGACGAAATTCATCCGAAACCTCCACGTTTGCTGTTAATTGAGCATTGATTCGAGGTCACTTAAGACCTCGCCTGCTTGAGCGTTAATGAGCCCTGATAAAGGCAGAGAACGAACACCGACCGTCTGGCTGAGCGCACCATCCAGGTCAATAGCAAGGTCCATAAGACCATGATCCATACTGATGCCGACCTTTTTGGGGTAAGCAATCTTTAGTCCCTTCCTCGCCAAGGTAATCTGATTGTCTTTAAGTTCTGGGTCCACCACATCAAGTAGACTCAAAAGCTGTTTCTTGCCAATTTGAGTGAAGTCCATTCTACCGCTGGCAAGGCGTTTGCGCATATCAAAGTCTACCGCCATTCTTCCCGCAAACGCAGCCCAGTCTTTCAGTGGTGCTCGCTGTTCGGGCGCTTTCAGCAGCTCAGGTTTGAGTCCTGAGAAACGCCCAAGAAAACCGGTACGCAAGCGGCTTGGGTGAAGGTCAAGATAAAATCGTCCCACCATACTCCCGTCGAGGAGATCAATCTTTAGATCATTAAGTAAAACTAGATTTTGGCGCATCTCAAAACTCTGAATCATCGGACCAATCACAATGTGTTTCCAAGCGACCTCGTCAAAAGTGATTCGAGATTTATTCCCCAAATATGGTTCGACGTTTTCATAATCAACGCGCGCGAACGGATTTTGAGTTTTTAGATACAAAAATCCAATCTTGCCTGTTTTGTCTAGTTCTAGTTCCTCCAAGATAGCGAGTTCACCGTTCACGTTTTTAGCAGAAAATTCGCCTATCTTTATGCTGAAGTTTTCAAAAGATGGTTTGGCCTCAAGCGATATTCTCTGGCGGTCAAAAATAATCAGTTTGACTGGAGAGTTGAATTGGCCTGAGCCAGAAATAAGCGCGTTTTCCTGCAGCAGCCGTGATGTGATTTTGCCGTCCAATTGGCCCGTGCCGTAGGTTTTAAACTCGCCTTGTCCGTCGAACTTGAGGGTACCATCTTTTAGGCCTCCTTCAAGGTTCCTGATTTTTATGGTGTCGCCAGCCAAAGATGATTTGGCTGAAAACGTTAGATCGCGAAGAGATCGATCAAATTCGGAGGCAGTTTTCGTAGCTAGAAACTTTACCGCCTTAATCCCAAAGCGTATGTCCATTGATGCGCTGGTTGGGTCTTCAATGTTGTTTACAGTGGCCTCGAAGGATCCGTCCATCCCTGTTGCTTCAGCGAGTTTTCCGTAGGCCAGAGACTGGCCCTCGATTTTTGACTGAAGGTCTAGACGGTTCTGGCCCAAAACTGCCGACGTGTCAGCTTTGATTGGCTTTTTTAGTGCTATGAGTGCAGCCGCGGAACGGTTGTTTCTTTGCTCAATTGATTGTGTCATCGCTAATTTTGCAGTTGTTTTGGGCAGATCGACTCTACGTAGGCGCAAGAGAGATTTCTTGGGATGATTAATAACAAAGGTGCTATTACTTTTTAGGCCGAGAGCTCCGATGGCTGCTAGAATTCTCGGTTCTCGGAGCTTTTCAACGATTTTGGTCGGACTTGAGACTTCAAGGTAGTGTTCTGCGTTAAATAGTTTTGTTTTGTCCACCCACTTTGTGGTCATCGTTATGAATGATTCACCATCGGCTGCGCTGCTGTGCTTGAGTTCGCCGGTCGTCTCATCGCCGACTTTGGCTTCAATAGTGGTTCTACTGCTAATTGAGGTAGGGGATGTCATCGCAGCGCTGATCAGATCAGCCACATCAGTCTCGATCGTTGATTTAAATTTGCTGTAGTTTTCACCCGACTCTTGTTTGCTGAGCGATAAAACCACTTTTGTCGAGGCCGACTTGAATGAGATGGGCATTGTTTGGTTGTTTTTGACCGTTGGCAGGACAGTCAAGCCTGCATTGAGTTCGGCATCGAGCTTCGGCCAATCAGACATCTGAAATTTTTCCCAAGATCTAGGGTGCACCATGGTGAGGTTGACGCGACCTGTGGTCTCTGGCCATCCAAGGTCTGCGATTTGCTTGAGCTCTGGCATCAAATCGGTAACTACTTTTGGAAAAGTGGAACGGAATTCGCTATTCAATTCTAACTTTGTCCCGTTACCACTGGTTTTTAGGCGGGCATCCAAGATTTTCGCATCATTGATCTTTGTTACGAGTTCACCCGCGGCGTTTCCGTCGTGGAAGTTCAGACTAAGATCCGCAGATTGCTCTAGATCTGCTGGTTTTGCGAGCAAGTGGCTTTCAATTTGTTTGATGGAAAGTCGACTTTTAAGACTCCCATTCCCGTCTTTTACCTTCGAACTTATATTAAGGGAGGCAGCTTGTGTGGCCACGCTAGCTCCAGCTGATGATCTCACCCTAATGCCCCGCACACCTGTTGAGTGGCTCATTGCCCAGTTGGCTTGGGACAATGCGGAGTTTTGATCCAGGTAGGCGTCCCAATTTTGGTTGAGTTTAATTTCCTCAACCTCAATGGCACTGGAAGTTGTGATTTTTTCTTGTTTGATTCTTTGCTCAAGACCCATATTGGTGACGAGCATCCGGATTTGGCCATTTGTTTTCAGTGATTTTATGAGTTCCATGAAGCCTCGATCAGGGTCGACTTTATCCTTCCTCGAGAGTTTAAGATTAGGATTCATGATAAGTTTTTGAATGTGAATGTTAGATTGCCGTGACGGTTCAGTGGAGATGGCGGAAAGTGTCAGGCCATCTAGCTGAAATTGGGATTTATCTAAATTCAGGCTGATATCAAGTTGATTGTTCGCAGTGAAGATCTCTAAATTCAAGTCTGGTTGTGCTTTTATCTGATCGAAAGCGAGTATGGTCTTATTTGTTTCGCGTGATTCGGATGTTTGAAGATTAGTCAGCGTGCGGCGGGCGCTCGCAATCATTGATGCTTTTAGTCGAAGCTTGAAGGCGTCAGGCTGCAGTAAAACCTGCGACGAAACTTCGGTCTCCTTGATGTCGAATTCTGTGAAGTTTTCACCCTGAGTCACAGCAACATGTAATTTAATGTCACTGATATCCAAGTTCGGAACTGCTAAGGTGAAACTCGGCTTTTTGATTAGGCTCACTAGGTATTTAAGGGATAACTCCTTTTTGGATTGAATCTCCTTGGCTGGCGGAAGTTTTAGCGTAATCGAGCCTTCAAGACCTTTGAGGGTGGCATTATCAAGTTCAAGTTTCTGTCGGATTAAGGCCCAAAAGCCGTAGCGCAAACGTGCTTTTTGGATTGATATGTTGGCCTTTAGTGTCGGCGGCGTGTCAATTTTCAGTCGCAGATTAACAAAGTTAAAACCGGCGAAAACATCGACTTCAAAATCGTCGAACTTCAGCTCAACGCCAAGTTCTGTCAGAGGTTGGCGAATTGACGCGAGCACCCGTTTTTGCACATAAGAAGAGCGCAGGAAGCCGTAGATTGTTAGGGCAAAGCAAGTGGACAAAACGCTTAAAAAAACCAGAAGCCCTAAGAGGCGTCTTTTTGACTTGATGGGCCATCCTCTGGTCGTCATGCTTTAAGATCCCGTTAGGGTAGCGTTAGCGATTAGCGCCGTTGGTAATCCAATTTTTTAAAGTCATCAGCTGGGTGCTCGTGATCGCGATACTTTGGGGCGGTTCGGTGTGACTTTTGACGTTACAAGGCGTGACCGTGCTATCGAAAATGGCGACGACCAGTGATTGTGAAGGGTTGCCGGGAGAGATAAAAGGAACATTCAAACAATCGGCTCGATTTGTTTGAAACGTGTCCCAATCTGGGTAATCACTGCCTTTTTTGCTTACCATTCCAGAGTGGAACGAATCTTGGGTCCTCATATCTGGGCCACCCAGTGTGTCGGTATTGCCAGCGCCATGGCAGCTGCCGCAGCGGGTTGCAAAAACATCGGTCCAAAGCATTGTGTAGTCGGCGTCTGCAGTCGAATTTTTAGTGCTGTCATCATTACCGCATGCGTTGAATGTGATGATACAGGCTAGAATCAATACGCGACAAAGCATAAGAGTTGGGTCGAGTGAGGACAGATTTTTCATGGCTCTGGCTTCCTGAGTCGTGGATGAACTGATGATTTAGTCCCACGATCTTAGGTGTTTGGCACATGGTAGTCCAGAATTTTTTTTGATTTAGAAGCATTTGCGGCTTTAAGCCAAGCTTTTGCGAGTCATTGATATATCATCGACCAGAAGCCGATGCTGTCACCAGGTTGATGGGTAAAAAAAGCGCTCTGAGCCTCGGATCGGTGGCTTTATTTTTTTTCAATTTTAACGCACTGCTCGGTACAGCGATTATCTTGAGTCGTGTGCCCGCCAATGGCAACGTAGCCTTCAGTACATACGCAGGTGTCTTTGATATTGTAGCTTTCCGCGATTTGTCCCAAGAGTCCCCCAAAGGATCTCGTGACGAATGTCGAATTAATTGGCGCAGACAGCTTTACCAAGGAGGTGTTGATTTTAGTGCAATAGCTGCCGTAATTTTGTTGCATACCCGTCAAGACCTCATCAGCCTGACAAATCCCGGGCCTAGCAATATGTTTTTCGTTCTCTTTGATAGATAGTATGGATTGGCTAGCTAGCGGACAGCACGTCATTTCTTTCGCTCCGCCATCGTTAACGATCACTACAACCTCATTAGATCCGCATTGCCCATAACCGCGTTTCCCACTCTTGGCTAATTGGAGGCAGCTTTTGTAATCAGCATTTAGGTCTTTGATTAGACCACCGTCATCTGTCTTGAGGTCTCCACTGTCCGGGGTCACGCCTGGGGTCGTATTAGGTGTTGTATTTGTATTTGGTGTTGTACTTACTGGTGGCTTAATCGTGCCACGGTTGGCTCCAGTATCGCCGGTGAATTCACCTTGGCTACAAGATGAGAAAATTAGTACTACAGAGCCAAGAGTTAGATTAAACGACTTTCGCATTTCAAACTCCTTTTGGGAGGGGATCGGTCAAAACGTCTAGTTAGTTCAGTTTCTTAAGAAATACTAATGATTTCATGCTTTTGCCATTTCACATTAGGCGGGTACATTTTTCAATCTAGTACAATCCTTTATGAAAAATCCCCACTTCAAGCCTGAAGTGGGGATTAGTTTTGAAAATCATCGTGATCTGTTAGTTGGGATCGATTAGTCGCAATCTGCCGACTTGGTCGCAAGGCCGTGCAAAGCAAACGCTCCATTAATCTCGCAGAAGTCTGGCGCAGCTGTCGTCATGTCAGCGTCATTGTCATTGACTACAAGTGCTGCCTCGTAAACATCTTTATAGGTTGTCGCTGTAAAGATGGTTTTGAACGCAATTCCTGAGACTAAATCATTCGCTGTCGCAGCGTCATACTTCGCACTCAGACTCTTGAAGAGATCCCAGAATGTTCCGCCAATGATAAGGCCTTCAGCGTGGACTTCGCCACGATCCTTTGGATAGACCTTATCTGGCTCCATGTCGCGGACGATGCCGCCATTAGAGCGAAATCCCGGGCCAAGGCGGCTGTCATCGGTCATAACCATGGACATGATATCGCCAAATCCTTCCGAATACGCGCCGTCATCGATGCCGCCAGTGTTTTCATCAAATCCATGACCCCACTCGTGATACATGACGTCTGAGATCAGACCAGTATTGCCGCATCCGCCCCCAGCCGAAAAGAAATTCACGGAGTAGCCGTCCCAGTATGCGTTACAGGTCTGGCCTAGGTTTACGTTGGCAGTCAGTGGCCTTTCCATCCAAGCCGATGAGACGTACTTCTTAGCTTTTTGGACCATGAGATTCAAATGGTGGAAGGTGTGAACTTGGGCTTGATCTTTTTCTGTGGTGACATCTAGATTTAGATCCCATCCATCGCCGTTTTCAATAGCTGTGCGAGATACAGCTGTACCTGTTCGGCTATTGACCCGGAACTTTTTGCCTTTAAGACCACTGACAGCCGGCGCCACTGTGCCTGCGAATGGGAACTTGCCATCGAGGCCGGATGTGACCGTGGATGAGCCTGCCTGGATGTCCAATTCCATCATGGGAACATCATTGGTGGTGCTTTCAAAGTAGGTTCTAGGGAAGACCGAACCATGGGCTTGGTTGCCTACATAGCGGCGCGTATTTTCGCTGACAAACAACTCACCCGTGCGGGCAGAGGTTTGGACCTTTAACTGTTCACCATCGATGTCAACCAGTGCCGTGTTAACTAAAACTAGTTTGTAGCCGTTCGCTACAGCTTGTACGCGGTACTTTTGACCTGTTGCAGTAACGCGTGCCCCTGGAGCGATTGCAGTAACAGCGGCTTTGGCGCTGATGAAACCAGCGGCCGCATCATTCAGGGCCTCTCCGAATGAGCGGGACTGAATTTGAACAAGTTTGCCTTGTTTGAAGCGGAAGTTAATCGAGGCGTCTTGGACGGGAATGCCATCGCGAGCAACAGAAAAGCGCAAGAACTGCACATCGGGTGTGATCAACGTAGCGGCGTCAACTGGACTAACGTCATCTACTTGAACTTGCAGAATGTCTTCGTGTGCCGCAATCCAGTTGGTTGCGATATCGGTTAGCTCGCGCGCCTGAATGCTCGCGGCCGCAGGAGCTAGATCTCCGGTAATAATCCGGACGGCACTACTTTTTGTATCGACTTGGATATTTGTTGTCGCATCAAAGCGGTTTGCGAATTTTTTGTTGCTGATTACTGCGGTCTCGGGGCGGATAACGCTTTCGCCGCGTTGCAGAAGGTTAGCTACTGCCTTGGATGTTAGGTGGTGATTCGGTTCAACAAGACCGAACGCTGCTGTTGCTGGGCAAACAGCAATCATTGCCGTCAAACCGAGCTGAATGAGAGACGAGCGAGCCATAAAACCTCCCTGTGCTAATGGCGACTTTTGAATATTATAAAATTGTAGCAATTGACGGGCGAAACTCAAAATTTCAGCCCATAAATCTATCTAATCAAAGTCTGAAATTCTAAAGCTCTTCGCTGGCAGGATTCATGGGCGAAAGCTTGCGTTTTTTGATTCGTTCGACAAGTGTCGTGCGATTCATTCCTAAAAGGCGAGCTGCTTGATTGCGGTTATTGTCAGTTCTTTGGAGG
>JBAXLR010000008.1:0-38517 GCA_037134655.1 bacterium
AATGGTCAGCGGTACCATAGCCCACATGTTTTTCAAAACCCCAGTGTGGGAGATTAACGGAGCAATCACGCATGTAAGAATCACGGTGTTCTTTTGCGATAATTGAGGCGGCAGCAATCGCAAAACAAAGGCTGTCACCTTTGACAATCGCTCGCTGATCTAGAGGTTGTTCTTTGATGCGTTGATTTCCGTCAACAAGCAGGATATTGGGTGTGATTTTCTCCAGAGATGCCACGGCGCGGTTCATCGCGACAAAAGTCGAGTTAAGAATGCCGATCGATTCGATCTCGCGCGGATCAGCTACGCCGAGAGCCATATCTAGACTAATGGTTTTAATCAGGTCAATAAGCTCGGCGCGTTGTTTTGCCGATAGCGTCTTACTGTCACGTATTTTTGCTAAGGTGATTTGGTCTAGATCAAAGAGTTTTTGATAATCAAGAACAACGCAGGCAGCAACTACGGGGCCAGCCAAACAGCCGCGACCAACCTCGTCGATGCCAGCTAATACGCGACCTTCCTCGATCAAGGTGCGCTCAATGGCGCCCTTTGTTGGCAGATCTTTCACCTGAACTTCCAAAATCTAGCGCTTCGGAGATTATTAAAGCGCTTTCGAAATCATTTCGTTAAGTTTTGCCTTTGGTACGACACCAACAACGCTATCGACCACTTTGCCGCCCTTCACCAAAACCAAGTAAGGAATTGATCTCACACCGAACTGTGAAGGTGTGTTGGCATTTTCGTCGACATTCATTTTCGCGATGGTGAGCTTTCCCTTAAACTCTTCAGCAAGTTGCTCAAGGGTCGGGCCAATGGCAACACATGGACCACACCAAGGCGCCCAGAAATCGACGAGTACCGGTACAGACGATTTCAAAACTGTAGACTCAAAGTTAGCATCCGTTACATTTACAGTGTTTTGTCCCATGAATTTTTAACTCCTCGATAGATTATCATCACGCCTGCTATTGAAGCGAAGAAGCCATAATTTGTAAAGTGCGGATCATGGTTTTAGGCTAGGTAGTCGATATAATTGTTATTAAAAAGGTTTAAGTGTGACGCCATCAGGACACAGTTTGGACTAAAACTCCAGGTCCGCCCACCGTCACGTCCATTACAGTTCCGCCAACTGCAGTCATGGCCGCCGATATCTTAGTCACTTTGTCGGTGGGACAAATGATGCCCATGACGCCGCCACCACCTGCACCGCAGACACGAGTAAACATGGCGCCAGCCTCGCGCGCAGCTTCGTCAATGCGTTTGGTTTCAGAGGTCTCTATGGCCGGCCATAGTGCTGTACGTAGTTTCCACTCGCGGTGGGAGGCTTGAATGGCTGACGCCCAATCTTTTTGTAAGATAGCTGCTGCACAATCAGCCGCTTCGTTGCCAATGGCTGCAATCTTGTCTAAGAGAGACTTGTCGCCGTCAAAAATTCGTTTGAAAATTTCCCAGTTATTGATGGCGCTAGCTCGAGACTTGCCGCTGTAACAGCATAGGAGTTTAAAGTCCGCGTTGTCCCAAGCTTTACCCGGTAAAGTCGTCACCCGCGTCTGGCCGAAAGGATATTCAAGGATGTTGATGCCACCGCGCATACCACCCCAATAATCCTGAACGCCAGTCGGCGCGTGAATCACACGGCTTTCCACGTCTTGTGCTGTACGCACGATAGTTTCTTCATTCGGTAGCTTGTAGCTTTGGTCAAAGTGGCCTCTGGCAGTTGCAAGGGCTTTACAAAAAGCCACCGCTAAGCAGCTTGATCCACCTAAACCGGCGCCTGCGGGTGATTTCGCACGCGTTTTAATGGCGATCGGCGGTAGATTTTTTTCCCAGTAAGCGCTCAAAAGAAGACCGAATAATTGTAGTTTGGTCGAGCGGGTGATGAGGTCAAAGGAGCCACTATCACGAATATTTTGATCTTCACTTTCGAAGTGAAAATTTTGGTCTGGCGACTTTGTAATTTCCACTGTTGCCTCGAGACTGACCGCCACATTGACGGTGGCTTTTCTGTCGAGCAAATTGTGGATAGGCCAAAGGTCCAAGGTGCCACCAGCGAGGTCGACGCGAGTTGGTGCTGTGGCCGTAATTTTTTGCATAACTCAATGTCCCCCCTGGATATGTGCTAAGATTAACATAGCACGACGGGGGGGTGCCAATCTCAGTGTCGACCGATTATCTATTTAAAAACAGACGAATGCGAGTTTGCGCTTGGGCCGCAACCCCTGGGTTTGCCAGTGCCGCCTCTGCGGCGTTTGATCAGCAGCTGCGACAGTTTATTCAGCTTGATTTGGTTAAAGTTAAGTCACTCGATGACCCTCAGATTTTGCCATCTGATTTGCTAATAATTTCAGCAGAAGGCATCGACGATGAGGTGTTTCCAGATTGGGTGAAGGGTATAAGTGCCCGAATTCCAAAGGCACATTCGATTCCGGTGCCGACGATAATTTTCGGATTAGTCGCAGCTACCACCCAGCGCGAGTTACTAAGATGGGCAGTTGATGGCAACTGGTATTTTGATATTGTGGACCCCGGACAGCTTTCAAGTTTGCCAGTAAGAGTCGCAAATTTTTTGCGTCTGCATGACCACCTGCATGAAGTAAGACGCATGACCGAGGCCTCTGGTCTCATGGCAAAAAAAGTCCAAGACATGGAGCAACAGCTTCAAAGACTTGTAAAGGGCGCAAAAGACGCATGAGTATTGTTGATTTGAATAATCTCTCCAACACTGGGCTTGTGGCCCAGTATGTGATCGAACTCATGGGTCACGGGCATTTTTTATCTAGGGACGATCACGCAAGGATCGAGCGCTGGCTAGCAATAGGATTGCCAGTGGAGGATCTGCTACTCATTTTAAATGATGTACTTCTGGACCGCGTTGAGAAGTCGCGCATTCAGGGTAAGAAGGTTTTTTCACTTGCTTCCGTTGGTAAACTCGTGGAAAGACGCGCCAATGAAAGACGCGCGCTTGTGGGTGTCCTTGTCAATGAGTGATAAGAGTGACGACCTCTCAAAAACTATAGAGCGCTTGAAGATTACCAAATTAAGACGCCATATTTTTTTGTGTGCCGGAGATAAGTGCTGTAATTCCGAAGAGGGAATGAAGACATGGAGCGCCCTCAAAGAAAGAACAAGCTCCCAGGACGCCTTGGAGGCTGGTGTTTACCGTACAAAAGTATCGTGTTTGCGACTTTGTAAAGAGGGTCCAATTGCCCTCGTTTATCCCGAGGGAGTCTGGTATCGCAATGTCACGCCTGACGTTTGTCGACGTATTGTCGAGGAGCACCTGATTGCTGGTCGTCCGGTAAAAGAGCATCAAATTCTGGAGCAGCCGCTTAATCCTCGGTGAGATTACAGTTTAGTTGGACTCAGGCAGACTTCTAAGTCTATTGGGTAAGAATATTGAACTGACGGACTTTGATTTGCCCGTCGCAACGTACTCAGCTAGTCCCTGACCGGCAGCTAAAGCAAAACTGCTACCTGAGTTCATGTAACCACTGGTGACTAAAATTCTTGAGTTGCCGAACATAGGTCCAATAATTGGTAACTCATCGCAAGCATATAATTCGATGAAGCCGCGTGCGGAAATTGGTTCAGATAGTTTAATGTCAAAAATGTCTTCCCATTTCTTTTTAACCGTCGTCGAAACATGATCCATGACGGTGGCACTCTCGGCCTCCACTCCGCCCCATTTACGCAGAAAGCGAGCACCACCGGCAATCAGCCGTTTTTGGTGGGTATAAGTCACCCAAAAGTGGCTGTGCTCAGCAAGTACGTGATCACCCGGTTCAATGGGAGCATCACCTTCCAATAGGTCAAATTCCACTCTCTGGTCAGCGTGATTAACTAGCGCCGTAGACAAGTTCGGAACCAAAGTCTTTATGCCTGCATGGCAGGCTGCAACCACAATTTCACTGTGAAATTTTTTTCCGCATGACGTGTTGACGACCACGCCACTTTCTTTCTCCTCAAGGGATCCAACGGTTGTGACCATTGTTTCGGCATTTAGATCTTGCTCCAAACGGCTAAGAAGGCCTTGCATATCAAAGGAGACCGCGGCCGTACCATCGTGTTGCATAGAACGGCATCCATGAAAAGGCAATGAAGCCTTTTTGAGAGTGGATGGAAAGCCATTTTCCTTGAGCCATTTGGTAGCTACTTCCATCTCGGTGGTTTCATGATCACTTAAACCAAGACGGATAACTTGACCGGTGGCGTGCGGTAGGCGCCAAGTTTCCAAAAGATCTACTAATTGGGAAAAACCAAGGCGCCCCAGGGCCAACAGGTCTTTGGCAGCCTCTACGCCCAAGTTGTGCACAGTACGGCTAATATTGTCATGTAAGGAAGCTGTTGCCATATGTCCCGAAAAGGAGACGCAATTGGACCAATTCTGATTCGGAGCCATAAGGCAGACACGCCCAATTCCTAGGCGCCTTAGGTGCCAAGCCGTGCTGAGGGCGCTGAGTCCACGACCGATGATAATGACATCGTAAGATTTCATAATTCCCTGCGTTTTTTAGCTCAGGCCTACTAATTAAAGCTCTCTAATGATAGGATAATCCTTTGCCAATAGCGACGGATTCGTGTGTAATAAACATCTCAAGTTTTAAGTTTTGGAAAAGAGAAATGAATCAGCTTGATCACTTTGACCTCATTCAAAAATCCCGTCATCAACGTTTCTTTTTGAGGGCGGTCGTCGCGACGACGCTTAGCTTTGCCGCGCAGATTTCCCTGGCCGAGACTTTAATCGTATCGGGATGGGCGCCCGCCGCGCAGATCGATTTGAAATCACCTCCTCCCATTTGGCTGGGTGATGATGCGATCATCGGTCGTTTAGCATGCCCCAGCGTGGTTCGTCTTGAGGTTGATCGTGGTAAGAATGCGCCTGCATTGCTCAAGTCAGCGCCGCACGTGGACAAAAACGGCGAGAAAGAAACTTGGACTTTCACGATTCGCCCAGGCTTGCGCTGGTGGAGTGGTGTCACGGTTGATGCTGACGGTTTGGCTGGTTGGCTAAAATCAAACTTGTCCAACATCGTTGAAGAAAGGCTTGGTGAGAGTGTACCAAGCAACGTGGAAATAACTGCGTCAGGGTCGTCTACAGTCAAGATTTCTTGGCCTAAATCACCTGGCTACGGGCCCTACGTTTTATCCGGTGCTAGTCTGTTCCGGATGACTGGTGGATCACTCGAATGCGCCGGCCTTTACGCCGCATCGGCTATCCCAGGTGGAATTGAGCTGTCAGTCAGCAAAGGCTACACTGCAAAATATCCGAAGATTCAAGTTTTGGCCGGGTCAGAGCCAGTGCCTTCCGGTAAAAAAGGCATTTTGTTTTCCATGGCAGGCAAGAAAGCCCAGGTCCAGAAAACAAGTATCAAGACCTCAGCTTGTGATTCCCGCCTAGACGTTCCACTAATGACGGTATTGATTTGGAATCCGGCGTCACCGCTGGCAGCAAAAGCGGAATTGCGAGACTCGCTGACGCGAGCCACGCCTCGAGGCGAGATTTTACGCACAGCCGCAGGTGATATTGGTAGTTTAGTGTCAGCACCCATACTCCGGACGCATCCTGGCTATAATGGGAAACTTTTAGTGAAGGCCTATAATCTTGACTCTGCGGCTCAGGGCTTTGAAAAAGCTGGATTTAGACAACAGCACATTGGGCTGCCCAGGTCTCAAGGGCAGGATAAGCCAGTATTTTTGCGAATAGCACGCCTTAGTGGTCGCCAGGATCTCGTAGAAAAAATGATCGGTGACTCGTACGCATCCCTAGGTGTGAATAGTCAATTCGACGACTCTGGAACACAGGGAATCACCTTTGATGCGGCGCTTGTAAGCGTATTTATTCCATGGACATCACAAGACCTGCGGCCGCTTGCCCATTCGGACGCGCTAAATGCAAAGGGCAAAAGTCAGCTGCCATTTGTGCCAGTCACGGACAAAGATCTTGATGGGCTCTTGGACTCCTATTCACGTGGCCTGACCAAGGCAGATCCCCCGGATTTTGATTTGCTACGTAAAGTTCATCAGAAGTGGTATGAGTTAGAGCCATGGACGGTTCTCATGGCCCACCAGTACTGTGTAGAAGCGCGTGGACTAAAACTGCCAAAAAAACTAAATTCCTTGGATTCCGACTGGTTCCGTTCTGTGGTCATGGACTAGTCGTCAAAAGACAGCAAGGTATTCAGAAAGACAGATTACACGTGATTGTTCTCAAGTCAGACGTAGAAATTAATGCCATGCGCAAGGCCGGTAAATTGGCTGCGGAAACGCTTGCCATGATTCAGCAATATGTTCGTCCGGGTATTTCCACCCTAGAGATCAATGATATTTGCCACGAGTTTACAATTAAGCGCGGCGCAGTCTGTGCTCCGCTTAATTATCGCGGTTTTCCCAAGAGTATCTGTACTTCAGTGAATGAGGTCGTATGCCACGGAATTCCTGATGCCAAGCAAATCCTTAAGGATGGCGACATCATCAACGTTGATGTGACACCAATCGTGGATGGCTATCACGGTGATTCATCTAAGACTTTTTTTGTGGGCGAAAATATTGCCCCATTGGCACGAAAGCTTGTGAAAGTTACGGAAGAATGTCTTGAGATAGGTATTTCAAAAGTTAAGGTGGGTGGGCGTATTGGTGACATAGGCGCCGCAATCCAAGAGCACGCTCACCGGAATGGTTTCACGGTTGTCCGGGATTTTGTCGGACACGGTATTGGTCGAGTGTTTCATGAAGACCCTCAGGTCCCGCATGTTGGTGAAGCTGGAAAAGGTGTGCGATTTGAGCCAGGGATGACGTTTACCATTGAGCCTATGATCAATGCCGGCGACTATCGGTGCAAAATTCTAAAAGACAAATGGACGGCAGTGACTGTTGACCGAAGTTTGTCCGCACAATTCGAACACACTCTTGCCATCCGCAGCGATGGCACAGTGGAGATCCTGACGTTACCTTGAGTCAGTCAAAAGATCGTTTTCATCAACCGAGAGTGTATCAACGTACATGGTGAGCTCGTCTTCATAAATTACGTTGGGCGTTTCGATGCGGTCTTTAATTTCTTTTATTTTCGTCAGTGCCCTGGCGGCTATTTCTGCCGCTGAGCTGTCTTCTTTCAATCCAGCTTTGCGAAGGCTCTCCAAAGCCAGCCCCGGGTTCTGGGCCATCTGCTCATAGTGGGCGAGTTTTATATTTCTGAGCATCTCGATTTCACTTAAAGTTTCGGCATCTAACTCAACATCAACAACAATTTTCGCAGCAGTCATCATAAGTTCAGCTTTGCACTCCAAGAAGGGTTAGACACCATGGGGGCGGTAAAAGGCCGTCGATTTGGCCTCGTGGCAGATACAAATGCAAGCCTCAGGCCAAAACACAACATACTATAATTATTGAAAAATTTATCTTTTTGCTGTCGGCACTTGCGCGACGACATTAGGCAAATTGTTGGTAAACGTAACAGACAATGATTTTGCCCCAGGCGGAAACTCGGAACAGTGGAGCTATATATCACTGATTTTAACTATTTTTTATTTTTTAGACTTGGCATTAAAAATCATGGTTTTGATTCTTGCTTAATAAAATATTCACAAATAATGGTTACTATTAAACTGATTGTCTACTTGTGAGCGACCTGCATTTTGAGTTATTTAACCTTCAACTGTATGAGGTTTGAGCTATGAGTTATGCAGCGCGGGCGGTGGAAGGCGTAAGGCAAGGCCTTGGGTGGTTAAATCCTGCTCAAAAAGACTTTACTGGCCGGGTGCCAGTTGAGTTTACGCGCGGGCATTTCACCGTGAAGACGGTGCAATCAAAGCGCGAACTTTGGCAAGTCATGACACTACGTTACGAAGTTTTTCATCGCGAATACAAGCACAAGAAAATCCCCTTTGGCTTGGACCGAGATCGCTTTGATGCCGAGGCAGATCATCTGGCCATTATTGATAATAGAATTAACCGTATCGTGGGCACATATCGCCTTATTTCAGGCGATCGAACCACCAATTTTTACTCAAAGACTGAGTTTGACATCACGGATCTTCTCGCGCGAGAGGGCGGTAAAGTCGAATTGAGCCGAGCCTGTATTCACAAAGATTACCGCAATGGAGCCGTGATTACCTTGCTATGGCGCGGAATTATTGAGTATTTAAATCAAAGTGGTGCGCGATGGCTTTTTGGTATGGCTAGCGTCAAGACGATTAATCCAGATGAGTTGGCGGCTGTCTACAGAACGCTTGAAGCAGAGGGCGCCGTCGATTTATCGTTTCGGATCAAGGCGCTCGAGGGTTACAGGATCAATAATTTTGCACGAAGCCTGGAGGCGGCTACAGTGACCGAGCAATCAAAGGCCATGGTGCCGGCCCTTTTAAGATCCTACTTGCGCGCTGGAGCAGTTGTCGTTGGTGACCCGGCGATCGATATGGATTTTAATTGCGGAGATCTATTCGTGGTTTTTGATGTTTCAAAGATGTCGTCGACTTACAATCGTAAGTATCAGGTAAACTAGGCCAAATTGATGGGGTTTTTGCCTAACCCCAAACCCCGCTAAGCCTTTGAGCTGAGCGGGGTTTGGAGTTTTTTGGCTGGGGGATTAAAATAAATAACAGCCCACAGCTTGACCCGAATTGTGCATGCAATTGGTCGCGATGACTGGGATTTAAACCCAGATCAACTTCTGGCGAGGAGCTTCCCATGACGATCGGCGTCTCACGGTCCATGCTTTTGCACCTTCCTGAGCTCGTAGAGGTTCAGCGCCTAGCGGCTCATGGTGGCAAGAACTTGATGCGTGTAACCGAGCTTGCAACGGTGAATCACGAGAACCTGTCCTTACCTATTTTAGCTTTTGATTTTGGCTCCATGCGTCCAGATGCGCCCGTTTTTTTCCTAACTGGCGGCGTTCACGGGCTTGAGCGAATTGGTACGCGTGTCATTATTTCGTACCTAAAAACCTTAACTCATATGGCGCAGTGGGACTCTACCACTCGCCATTTGCTAGAAAGGGTAAGGTTTTCAGTCATTCCTATTGTGAATCCAGTGGGTATGTACTTGGGCCGACGGTCCAATGGTAACTGCGTGGACTTGATGCGAAATGCGCCAGTTGAGGCAGATGAGAAAAAGCCATTTTTTCTTGCGGCCGGTCACCGAATATCCAAGCTTTTGCCATGGTATCGAGGTGCCTTGGGTGCGGGGCTTGAGGTTGAAGCTAATGCAATTATTAATTTTTTTGAAAATCAATTTGCCGCAGCACCGACGGTTGTGGCCCTTGACGTCCATAGCGGCTTTGGCTCAGTCGACCGACTATGGTTTCCCTATGCGCGTACTAAAAAACCCTTTCCCAATCTGCGCGAAGTTTTTAAGCTGACCCACTTATTGGATTCAGTTTATCCACATCACATCTACAGGGTGGAGCCGCAGGCAGCAAGCTATACAACGCACGGAGATCTTTGGGATTACCTCTATGATCGCCGTCGTTTAAAGGATGGGGGTCTATTTATTCCTTTGACCCTTGAGCTGGGGTCCTGGTTGTGGATTAAAAAGAATCCACGCCAATTATTTTCAGCCCTTGGGATCTTTAACCCCTTGCTGCCCCATAGGACCTCCCGGATCCTGAGACGGCATGTAAACTTGCTCGACTTTCTTTTAAGAGCCTCAGCCTCGCCCGAGGCGTGGGTTAGGGGCTATGGCTACCTGCAGAATCCCGATGAGGTGGATCGCATGGCCTTGGCCCGATGGTACAGTGAGAGAGCCGCTTAGGGGCTCATCTCAAATTTTTTTAAATTAGCCGAGAATAAGCTGTAAAAATCCTTGACACCTTGGGTCGTCAAACGATACATACGGCACTCTCTTTTTCAGGCAAGCCTGCTTAGCCAAGCCTCTGCCAATCTCTGCGTAGATAACGCATGCCCGTCTCAGCGCGGCTCCCCCTGAAAAAAAGACTTCGATAAAAGTTGTGCCGTTAGGTGTTTGAATTAACTATTTCAGGGTCTTAAACAATGGAAAATCAAAACATCCGAATTCGTTTACGTGGCTACGATCATAAGTTGATCGACAACGCTGCGGCAGACATCGTAGAGCGCGCCAAGCGCACTGGTGCTCGCGTTGCGGGCCCAATTCCGCTGCCGACCGCGATCAGCCGTTACACGGTTCTTCGTTCGCCACACGTGGATAAGAAAAGCCGTGAGCAATTTGAAGTTCGCACTCACAAGCGTATGCTCGACATTCTCGAAGCAAAGCAGCAGACAATTGACGCGCTTATGAAGCTTGATTTGGCTTCTGGCGTTGATGTTGACATCAAGCTGATTGCTAAAAAATAACTCGGAGAATTTTGGTAAACGTTTGTTCTTGTTAACCCAGTAGAAGGCAGGTCTGAGAAATGACTACTCCAAAAGGATTGGTAGCTAAAAAGATCGGAATGACGCGAATGGTCGATAAAAACGGCCAGATGGTCGCCGTCACTCTGCTACAAGTTGAGAATCAAAAAGTAACGAAAGTCCTCACAAAAGAACGTGATGGTTACGATGCTTATCAGGTCGGTTTTTATGAGACCAAAGAGAAAAGCTTGACGAAGCCGGACGTCGCGCGTCTGCGTAAGGTGAATGTAAAAGAAAGCTTCACAAGCTTCAAAGAGTTTAGAACAGAAGTACCTGTGGCAGTTGAGCTTGGCGCTCAACTTACGACCGAGCTATTGAATGGCGTCACTGCCGTTGATGTGACCGGCATCACCAAAGGCCGCGGTTTCGCTGGATCCGTTAAGCGTTGGAACACCGCCGTAGGTCGTTGGTCACATGGATCTCGTTTTCACCGTAGTCCAGGATCTCTAGGTACACGTACTACTCCAGGACGTGTTTTCACAGGCAAGCCAGTCCCTGGTCATTACGGAGTTGAGCAAGTCACCATACAGAACTTGAGTGTGGTTGACGTTGATAAAGAAAACAGTTTGATCGCTTTAAGTGGCGCCGTGCCGGGTCACCGAAACGGTTACCTTTTCATCAAACCATCGATCAAAGCTTGATCGGCGACTGAGAAGGAAGGCAACAGATGGGAACTCAAATGGAAATTCAAGTAAAAGACATTCAAGGCAAAGCCGTTAAAAAAGTCGCGCTATCAGGTGACATTTTCGGTGTTGAGATGAACGAGCACTTGCTGCATTTAGTCGTCAAAGCGTACCAGGCTAATCGTCGTCAGGGTACACATGCGACAAAAACCAAAGCAATGGTGTCAGGCGGCGGTAAAAAACCATTCAAACAAAAAGGTACAGGTGAAGCCCGTCAAGGTTCTACCCGTTCGCCGCTTAATCCAGGTGGTGGCGTTTCTCACGGCCCACAGCCACGTGATTACAACGAGAAAGTTAACGCAAGCGCTAAACAAGTTGCATTGGCAGTTGCACTTAGCGACAAGGTCCGCCACAGCCGACTTATCGTTGTCGATGACTTTAAAGTATCTGGCAAGCCAAGCACAAAGCATGTTGTAAAAGCTCTTAAAGCCCTGAAAGCAGAGAAAGCTCTTGTGCTCGATGAGCGCAAAGATGATTTGTTGTTCAGGTCAACCCGTAATATTCATGGAGCCGCTTGTGTAGCTCCATCCGAAGTTAATGCAGAGCATGTATTGCGATATGAAAATTTCGTGATTAGCGAGACTGGACTCAACGCGCTCCAGCAACGCTTCCAAGGGGGCAAGTGATGAATCCGTTTCAGGTCCTGTCCAAGCCAGTATTGTCTGAAAAAAGCACATCTGTGCGTGATGGTCTCCACCAGTACACCTTCAAAATTGATCTTCGTGCGACTAAAAATGACGTTCGCGCTGCAATCGAGTCGGTTTACGGAGTGAAGGTTGTCAAGGTTCAAACGTTGATTACTCGCGGCAAGGTTGTGCGCCGCGGCAACAATGTGTCAATGACTAGCAAGACGAAAAAGGCAGTCATCACTCTCACTGAGGGTGCTAAATTGCCTTTGTTTGAAGAGCAATAACCATAAGCAAGCTGATAAGGAACATCAGAAATGGCTATTAAGCAGTACAAACCAACAACTCCAGGTCGCCGCGGTGCCTCCGTTGTCGATTTCTCGAAAATCGATAAAGTGAAGCCGCTAGCCAAAGCTGTCGAGCGAATGGTTGAGCATTCTGGGCGTAACAACACTGGTCGTATTACTGTGCGTCACCAGGGTGGTGGTGTCAGAAGGCATTACCGGATTATCGACTGGCGTCGCGATAAGTTAGACGTCGCCGGCAAGGTTGAATACGTCGAGTATGATCCGAACCGCAGCGCATTTATTGCGCGGATTTTGTATGTCGATGGCGATCGTCGCTACATCCTTTGTCCGGATGGATTATCTAAGGGTGATCAGGTTGTAAGTTCCAAGACCGCCGACGTCAAAGTTGGAAACGCGATGCCTTTAAGCAATGTCCCAGTTGGAACATTTGTTCACAATATTGAAATGCGTCCTGGCAAGGGCGGTCAAATGGCAAGGTCAGCTGGTGTGTTTGCACAGCTGATGGGTCGGGTTGACGGTTTTGCGCAGCTGCGTATGCCAAGTGGTGAAATGCGCCGAGTTCCTGAAAACTGCTTTGCCTCTATTGGTCAAGTTGGCAACACGGATCACTTCAATGAGACGATCGGTAAAGCAGGTCGTAGCAGGTGGCTTGGTATTCGCCCGACGGTTCGTGGTTGTACGATGAACCCAGTTGACCATCCGCACGGTGGTGGTGAAGGACGTGGTAAAGGCGGTAAGCACCCTGTATCCCCATGGGCGCAACCAACAAAAGGTTACAAAACTCGTAAAAACAAGCGGACCGCGAAAAATATCATTCGCGATCGTCGCGTGAAGTAATAGGAGGGCGCATACGTGGCTCGTTCACTTAAAAAAGGTCCATTTGCTGACGGCTATTTGTTCAAAAAGGCTGAGCAAGCAAAAAAAGACAAAAAACCTGTAAAGACTTGGAGTCGTCGCTCCACGATCTTGCCAGAATTCGTTGGCGTGACGTTTGCCGTCCACAATGGAAACAAGTTCATAACGGTCCCCGTTACTGAGCATATGGTTGGTCACAAGTTTGGTGAGTTTGCCCCTACCAGGACCTTTCACGGTCATGGTGAGGACAAAAAGGCTCCTAAAACTGTTTAATTGAGAAAAGGCAGAACTCATGTACCAGGCAATCCTAAAAAATGTACGAATTTCACCTCGCAAATTGCGGCTTGTGGCCGATCTTGTGCGTGGCAAACAAGTCCAGTTAGCGATGGACACATTGCAGCTCACCAACAAAAAGGGTGCGCGCATTTTGTCAAAAGTCTTGAAGTCAGCTATAAGCAACGCTTCGGACAGAGCGACAGTTGATGTGGATCGTCTGCAGATCGCGGAAGTGACTGTAGATATGGGGCCGGCCCTCCGGCGCTTCATTCCTCGCGCGCAAGGTCGTGCGACTCCGATTAAGAAGCGGATGTCGCATGTTACGCTGCGTGTCAAGGAAGTCTGATTAAACTAAGAAAGGAAGAGGTCAGAAAGCGTGGGACAAAAAGTAAATCCAGTTGGTTTTAGGTTGGGCATCACTCGTACGTGGTCGTCCCGTTGGTTTGCAGAGAGTAACTACAAAGATCTGCTCCAAGAGGACATAAAGATCCGTAAGTTCATCAATAAAAAATTCGAGGCTGCAGGTGTGGCGCATGTTGAAATCGAGCGCGCAGCCCGTAATCTGAAAATAAAAATTCACAGCAGCCGTCCCGGTATCATCATCGGTAAGAAGGGTGCTGGCGCTGAGGATCTTAAGAAAGAGATGGTTACGAAGTGCGGTCTAAAATCTGGTGAGCCAGTACTCGACGTTTTTGAGGTCAAGAAGCCAGATCTTGATGCGAAACTGGTTGCCGAAAATATTCGTCAGCAGCTTGAAAAACGCGTCTCTTTCCGTCGCGCGATGAAAAAAGCGATGAGCCAGACAATCAAAGCCGGAGCAAAGGGCGTAAAAGTCAGTCTCTCAGGCCGTCTTGGCGGAGCTGACATGTCCAGAACCGAGAGATACATGGAAGGGCGTGTGCCTCTTCATACGTTGCGTGCCGATATCGACTACGCGACCGCTGAAGCATATACAACCTACGGCCTTACGGGCGTGAAGGTTTGGATCTTCAAAGGTGACATTCTTACTAACTGATCTATTTAACTGAGTTGAGAGGAAAGCGCAGATGCTAGCCCCTAAAAGACTAAAATATCGTAAGGCCCACAAGGGACGCATTAAGGGTAAAGCCAAAGGCGGCACCGAGTTGACCAAAGGTGATTACGGCCTGATGGCACTTGAGTCAGGTAAAGTTACGGCTCGCCAGATTGAGGCTGCTCGTATTGCAATGACCCGTCACATTAAACGCGGTGGCGAAGTTCTTATCAAAATATTCCCAGATAAGCCCATCACCAAGAAACCCGCTGAAACACGGATGGGATCCGGTAAGGGCGGCGTTGAGTACTATATCGCCGTGATTAAACCAGGGAAAATTCTCTATGAAATGGCAGGGGTAGACAAAGCAGTAGCATCTGAGGCCCTAGGCCTTGCTGCAGCCAAGCTAAACCTAAAGACAAAACTCATCACTAGACACGACGATCCGTGGGGTTAAGTTATGGATATGAATAAGCTAAAAGTTAAAGAAGTCCGTGCCATGGACGCCAAAAAGCTGATGGATTCTGCAAAAAGTATCCGCAAAGAGCTTGTAGGTCTTCGCATGGACGTGTATAACGCCGGTCCGCAGGCAAAATCTAAGTCCCGTAATCTGCGAAAAACGCTCGCCCGCGTGCTCACGGTTTGTGGCGAAAAGACAAGCAAATCAGAGAAATAAATTAGAAGAGTAAGAGGCAAGAATGAGCCAAGCAACCGAAGCAAAAAAGACAATCAAGGAAATCCGCTGCGTTGTTACAAGCGACAAGATGACGAAGAGTCGTGTTGGCGTTGTTGAGCGCCTAGTCAAGCATCCAGCATTTGGAAAGTACGTAAGACGTCGCACGAAACTGATGTTTCACGATGACACAAACCAAACCCGTGTTGGTGATGAAGTGATTGTGCGTCCAGCTCGTCCGATGAGCGCAAGAAAAAAATTTACCTTAGTACGAGTTGTACAAAAGGCGTAATTTGGGGTTTTTAGGTTCGATTGGGCGCTTGTATTGAGCAAGTGCGAAACTTACAGGAGCGAACGAAATGATCCAGATGGAAACAGTCCTCGCAGCAGGGGACAACTCAGGAGCGAAAAGGCTGAAATGCTTTAAAGTTCTTGGTGGTAGCAAAAAGAAGTATGCTACCGTTGGTGACATCATCGTGGTCTCAGTGAAAGAGGCCGTCGCCAACAGCAAGGTAGCAAAGGGATCCGTCCACAAAGCCGTCGTGGTTCGCACGACTAAAGAGATCAAACGCAAGGATGGTTCGACCATTCGTTTTGATCAAAACGCAGCGGTTCTCATCAAAGGAAAAGATAACGAGCCAGTCGGCACCCGTATTTTCGGGCCGGTAGCGCGTGAAGTTCGGGTTGCGGGCTTTGGACGTATTGCGTCTCTCGCGCCTGAAGTATTGTAACTTTTACACGAATGATTGTTCGAAAGTGAGAACAACTATGGATATGCCAAGACTACAAAAGCAGTTTGAAAAAGAAATTAGGTTGGCTCTTGTGAAAGAGCTAGGTCTAAAAAATGTGATGCAAGTTCCGCGCTTGAAAAAGATCGTGGTAAACATTGGTCAGGGTGAAGCAACCCAGAACATCAAAACTCTGGAAGCTGCCGCGGTTGAATTGGCTGCGATCACCGGTCAAAAACCAATTTTAACTCGCGCCAAAAAGAGCATTGCGACTTTTAAATTGCGCGAAGGCGCACCGATCGGCTGCTCCGTGACGCTAAGGCGCACGAAAATGTACGAATTCCTTGACCGCTTCATTAACGTGTCGGTTCCGCGCGTTCGTGACTTCAAGGGTTTCACGCCAAAGGCTTTCGATGGCCGCGGCAATTACACCGTTGGCATCAAAGAGCAGATCATTTTCCCGGAAATTGACTATGACAAAGTTGACAAGATCCGTGGAATGGGCATCACGATTGTGACCAGTGCTGATAGTGATACTCATGCAAAAGCTCTTCTTGATAAGTTTAACTTCCCGTTCCGTAAGTAATTAGGACAGCAGAGGATAGGAGTCCCCGATGGCAACAAAAGCCATGATTGAAAAAGCAAACAAGAAACCAAAGTTTTCCACACGTGGTTACACTCGTTGTACGAACTGTGGACGCCCCAAGGCTGTTTACCGCAAATTCGGCGTTTGCCGAATATGCTTTCGTTCCATGGCCTTAAAAGGATTGCTCCCGGGCGTGAAAAAGGCTTCTTGGTAATTAACGACTGAAAGATTTTTGGAGATATTTAATTATGCGCGTAAATGACCCAATCGCTGATCTTCTGACCCGGATCCGCAATGCACAGCAGGCCAAACATGAAGTGGTTTCAGTGCCGGCATCCATGGTCAAGATTGCTGTGACTCACATCTTGAAGGATGAGGGTTTCATCAAAAACTACAAATGTATCCGTGACCGCAAGCAGGGCGTCATCAAGATCGCTTTGAAATACAGTGACGAAGGCATGGGCGCAATCCGCAACCTGTCTCGCGTAAGTACACCAAGTCACCGCGTTTATGTTGGCGTGGATAAGATTCCATATGTGAAAAACGGTTTGGGTGTTGCAATTCTTTCGACTCCGAAGGGTGTTATGGCTGATCGCGAAGCGCGCCAGCTCAACCTCGGTGGCGAACATATCTGTTCCGTTTACTGATTGGCGGAGGAGCTAAGAACATGTCTCGTATCGGTAAAAATCCAGTTGAAATTGTTAAAGGTGTGGAGGTCACAGTGACCGGCCAAACCGTAAAAGTCAAAGGTCCTAAAGGACAAGTTGAGCGCAAAATCCATGACTCGATGAACGCAGTTGTCGAGGGTGGGGCGATCAAAGTGGTTCCGAAGACCGAAGGTACTGAGTCCGCCCGTTTCCACGGCCTGACCAGAACGCTTATCTCGAATATGGTTGTCGGTGTTACTCAAGGGTTCACAAAGACATTAACTCTTGTTGGCGTTGGTTACAAAGCTGCACAAAGTGGAAAGAACATCACTTTGAACGTTGGCTACAGCCACCCAGTGGAAGTGAAGGCGCCTGCTGGTGTCGAATTGAAAATTGACAAAGCCGTCAACATTGTCGTCAGCGGTCCTGAAAAAGAGGTTGTTGGCCAGTTGGCAGCGTCAATCAGAGGTATTCGTCCTCCTGAGCCGTATCATGGCAAGGGCATCCGCTATATGGACGAAGTGATCGTAACTAAAGTTGGTAAAGCAGCAGGTAAGAAGTAATAGCTACTATCGTCTTGCTGTATAAGTGAGGAAACCATGGCAAATAAAGTCACCAAAAAAAATGAGTTGCGCTTCCGTCGTAAGTTGCGCATCCGTAAAAAAGTTTCGGGCACCGGCGAACGTCCTCGTTTGTCAGTATTCCGTTCGGCTCGTCACATCTCGGCCCAAGTTATCGATGATGTCACTGGCAAGACTCTCGTGGCGGTTCATTCCTACGACGTCGGTAGCCGCGCCAACAAAGAGGTTTGCGCCAAGGTCGGTAAGGATTTGGCAGCAAAATGCAAAGAGGCGAAAATTTCGGCCGTTGTATTTGATAAAAATGGTTACCATTACCACGGACGGATCGCGGCCCTTGCGAGTGGCGCGCGTGAAGCCGGACTTAACTTCTAAAATAGCAACTGCAAAGAAAGATCGAGGAGAGTCTCGTGGCAAAAGAACAAAAGGAAATGAGAGAACCAAGGAAAACTGACCAACAGCCAGAAGGCGATGGTTTTCAGGATCGCGTCGTTCACATCGCGCGCGTAGCGAAAGTTGTGAAGGGCGGACGTCGATTCAGCTTCTCGGCCCTTGTGGTCGTTGGTGACGGTAAAGGTCGCGTTGGTTTCGGACTCGGCAAAGCCGGTGAAGTTCCAGATGCCATTAAAAAAGGCGCAGACCAAGCCAAGAAAAACCTTGTGAAGGTTGTTTCCTTGGAAGGTACGATCCCATTTGACGTTACTGGCAAGTTTGGTGCTGCGAAAGTTTTGATGTTCCCTGCGAAAAAAGGAACGGGAACGATCGCCGGCGGTGCTGTGCGCGTCATTTGTGAGTTGGCAGGAATTCAAGATATTGTGTGTAAAGTGCATGGAACGAAGAACTACCATTCGGTTGTTCGTGCAACAGTTAACGGCTTGACTCAGTTGGTTTCGCCGGACGACTACGCGGCTGCTCGCGGGAAGACGCTGACAGAAATTCTCCAGGTTCGTGTTTCAAAGAAAAAAGCAAAACTGAAGAATAAGACGACAGCTAAAAAGTGAACTAAGAAGATAGATGCCGCGAGAAATCTCGCGGTCAGTGACTGAGGAGAATATCATGAGCCAGATCGTTGTGACGCAAAAGCGCAGCCTAATTGGCCAATCTGAAGCTAACCGCAAGGTTGTTAAGGGATTGGGTTTGGGCCGTATCGGTAGAACAAAAACTCTTAAAGACAATAACTGTATTCGTGGCATGATCAACAAGGTTGCTCACCTTGTTAGTTATCAATTGAAAGCGTAAGACGTAAGGTCGTACTTGAAAAAGGTGAATGACAATGACGACAAAAACTGAAATGAAAACTTTAGGCAACCTGAGCCCAGCTCGTGGTTCAAACACGAAAAAGAAGCGTCTTGGACGCGGTCCTGGTAGCGGCTTGGGCAAGACGGCCGCACGCGGTGGTAAGGGTCAAACTGCTCGTAAAGGCGGCGGCATCCGTGCTGGATTCGAAGGCGGTCAGACTCCATTGTATCGCCGTCTTCCAAAGCGCGGCTTCACCAGTCCATTCCGGGTTGAGTATAATGTGGTCAACTTGTCTGTACTCGAAAAGCTTGAAGCGGGCACGAAAGTGACGCCGGAACTTCTCCGTGACAAAGGTCTTCTGCGTAACCCTGCCAACCCAGTGAAGGTTCTTGGCAAGGGCGAACTCAAAAAGAAATTGATGGTAGCCGTTCACAAGGTTAGTGCAACTGCGAAGTCGGCAATTGAAAAGGCGGGCGGAAGCGTTGAAGTTAAGGAGAAGTAAGCGTGGCCCAAGGTATCAGTAAGCTTCCAGAAGGAACGCTTAATCATCTTCAAAAAAAGATTCTTTACACGTTGCTTTTCTTGGCGGTCTACCGCGTGGGTGTTCATATTCCGATCGCCGGGGTAGACACTCCAGCTCTCGCTGAATTTTTTAGGACTCAAGGCGCTAACCTGTTTGGCATGTTTAACATGTTTTCGGGCGGTGCTCTTGAGCGCTTCAGTGTATTTGCGCTAGGCGTGATGCCTTACATCTCAGCCTCGATTATCGCTCAACTTTTGACAGTCGTAGTGCCGTACTTAGAGCAGCTTTCCAAAGAAGGCGAGTCTGGTCGTCGTAAGATCAACCAATACACTCGCTATGCGACCATGGTTTTGGCTTTGTTCCAGGGATACATGATTGCTGCCGGTCTGGAAAGCCAGAGCTTCCAGGGTGGGCGTTTGGTGCTGGAAGGTGGGATGGCATGGCGACTTATGACGGCTTTGAGCCTCACCGCCGGAACGGCATTCGTCATGTGGCTAGGAGAGAGAATCACCGAGTTTGGCGTTGGCAACGGCATGTCCCTGATCATTTTTTCCGGCATCGTTGCTGGTTTGCCTCGTATTATCGGAAATACATACTCCCAGTACGCGCAAAGCCAGATGGACATGGGCCGCATCCTGATGATCGTGATACTTGTTGTTGTGATCATCGCGGGCGTTGTTTTCATGGAGCAGGGGGTCAGACAAGTTCCCGTGCAGTATGCGAAACGACAAGTTGGCGGGAAGATTTACGGTGGACAAAATACGCATCTTCCAATTAGGTTGAATGCTGCTGGTGTCATTCCACCAATTTTTGCAAGCTCCCTGTTGCAGTTTCCACAAACCATTGCGGCTGTTTCCCCCCAATCCAAGTTTGCGGATATCGTAAACTCTGTATTCAACCCAGGTGGTTGGCTGTACAACACGGTTTATGTGCTTTTGATCGTATTTTTTGCTTTCTTTTACACGTCCATCACCTTCAAGGCTGATGACATTGCTGAAAGCCTTAAAAAGAACGGTGGCTTTATTCCAGGTATCCGTCCGGGGGCAAGGACGGCGGAGTTTATCAATAAAATTGTGACTCGTTTGACAATTGTCGGTGCAATCTATTTGTCGATCATTTGCGTGTTGCCAAGTGTTTTTGCTGATCAGTTCGGCGTTCAATTTTACTTTGGTGGCACCAGCCTTTTGATCGTGGTTGGAACGGCTTTGGAAACGTTTAGACAGATTGAAGCTCACAGGCAGTCGCTTCGGTATGACGGCTTCCTTAAGCGTGGTGTGATCAGGCCTCGTAGGAGCGGTGTATGATCATCGTCCTCATGGGGGCGCCGGGTGCCGGTAAGGGCACACAGGCAGACCTGCTTGTGGAACGGTCGGGTTACCGTAAAATCTCCACTGGTGACGCCCTTCGCAAGCATGTGAAGCTCGGCACTCCAGTAGGGAAACAGGCCGGGGAAATTATGGCCCGCGGAGAGCTGGTCCCCGATCAGGTTCTGCTCCAAGTGCTAAAAGAGGAGATTGGCTCCAATCCACAGGAAGTAATCATTCTGGATGGTTACCCCCGGAATTTGTCTCAAGCCGAAACCCTCAAAAGTGTAGTCGAAGGTGCGCATCCGGTGGTTGGATGTATGCACCTTGATGTAAGCCGTCAGGATATTGTCTCCCGACTCAGCGGACGCCGGGTCTGTTCGGGTTGTGGGGCTTCATTCCATGTGACGGCCAATCCTCCAAAAAAGGAGGGGGTTTGCGACAAGTGTGCGGCTAGCCTGTATCAACGGCCCGATGATGACCCCAAGAGTATATCAGTCCGTCTTGATGTCTATGACAAGACTACAGAGCCGGTTTTAGACTATTACCGTAAGCGTGGGCTTTACAGCAAAATTAACGGTGGCGGCGTAACAAACGAGATTTTCAAGGAACTTACAGGGGCGATCGTAACCTGTCTAAAATGAGGACAAAGTTGTTGATTTTGGGCCTAAAAATGTGTATAGTGCAGCCTCCAATTTTCAGGGGCTGTGTTTTGGAGAGAAAAGCATGGCAAAAGAAGACGTGATTGAGGTTGACGGGATTGTCAAGGAACCCTTACCCAACGCGATGTTCAAGGTAACTCTGGAAAATGGGCATGAAGTGTTGGCTCATATTAGCGGTAAGATGCGCATGCACTTCATAAAAATTTTACCCGGTGACAAAGTCAAACTCGAGATTTCTCCATATGATTTGTCCCGTGGTCGCATCACTTATCGTAGCAAGTAGTGAGGTAGTGAAATGAAAGTTAGAACGAGTGTAAAACCAATCTGTGAAAAGTGTAAGGTCATCCGTCGCCGTGGTGTTGTGCGGGTGATTTGTTCTGTTGGTAAGCATAAACAAGCTCAAGGCTAAGTTTGGAGTAAGGTAAAAATGGCACGAATCGCCGGTGTTGACCTTCCAGGTAACAAAAAAATAATGATGGCATTAACTAGCATCTACGGTGTTGGACGCCGTCAAGCTCAGCGAATTCTCGCCGAAGCTGGTGTCAGTCCTAATCAAAAAGCTAGTGATCTGAACCAAGCTGATACGAATGCAATTCGTAAAGTGATTGAAGCATCACTCTTGGTTGAGGGTGACTTGAAGCGTGAGGTTGGTTTGTCAATCAAACGTCTTCTTGATTTGAACTGTTACAGAGGATTCCGTCATCGCAAAAGTCTTCCTGTTCGCGGGCAGCGCACTAAGACCAATGCGCGTACGCGTAAGGGTCCACGTAAGACGGTTGCTAACAAGAAGAAAGCAGCGCCTACAGGCTAAGGCTTAGTGTGAATTATTGACCCGACTTGAAATTTATCGGAGAGATCAGAATGTCCACAGTGAAGACCGCAACGGTCACCAAAAAGAAGAAAGCGCGCAAAGCTAGTCCAGCTGGCGTCGCGCATATTCAAGCAACTTTCAACAATACCATCATCACAATTACCGATTTGAACGGTGAAGTTGTGACCTGGTCGACATCTGGCGGCAAAGGCTTCAAAGGTTCGCGTAAGAGCACGCCGTTTGCGGCACAGGTCGCGGCCGAGGATGCTGGTCGCCGCGCGATGGATGCTGGTATGCGTTCAGTTGCAGTATTGGTAAAAGGTCCAGGCTCCGGTCGTGAAAGTGCAGTTCGCGCATTGGTTGCCGCTGGTCTTAAAGTGACGATGATCAAAGATGTGACGCCAATTCCACACAATGGATGTCGTCCGTCGAAGCGTCGTCGAGTTTGATTTGAACTGAAAAAGAACCCAAGGAGGTCAAAACAAAATGGCCCTATATCATGGTCCCGTATGTCGATTCTGCCGTCGTGAGAATCAAAAGCTGTTTCTGAAAGGCGATCGCTGTTTTACCGAGCGCTGCTCTTTTGAGCGTCGTGCTTACGCGCCTGGCCAACACGGTCAAAAACGCGGCAAGTTGTCCGAGTTCGGTCAGCAGCTAAGAGAAAAACAAAAAGTTCGCCGTGTATACGGATTGACCGAGAAGACCATGCGTCTTGCTTTTGATAGAGCTGCTGCTACCCGCGGCGTGACGTCTGACAACTTCTTCCGTAATCTTGAGCAGCGTCTAGACAATGTTGTTTATCGTATGGGTTTTGCCCGTAGCCGGACAGAAGCTCGTCAAATTGTTCGTCATAACCACATTCTGGTCAATGGCAAGCGCGTTAATATTCCAAGTGCACGTATGGCCGTTGGTGATGTCGTGGCAGTTTCGGAAAAAAGTCGTTCCATGCCAGTCTTCCCCCTAGCTGCAGAGCTATTTTCTAAGCGCGCTGCTATTCAATGGGTTGATGTGGATCACAAAGGTTTCACCGGCAAGGTGACAGCTGCTCCGACTAGAGATGAAATTCATCTCAATGTTAAAGAGCGCATGATCGTCGAGTTGTATAACAAGTAATCAACGCATCCTTACGGCGCTAGAGCGCGCAGGACTTTTAAAGACGGAGATTGAACAATGCATCGCAATTGGCAAGATCTTATTACTCCTAAAAACCTTGAAACTGAGGCTTGTAGTGAAACCTACGGTAAGTTTGTAGCAAAGCCATTAGAGCGCGGTTACGGATTGACATTAGGGAACTCTCTTCGTCGTGTACTTTTGTCCAGCCTAAACGGCGCCGCAATCGTGGCGATTCGTATTGTCGGGGTCGACCATGAGTTTTCGACAATCCCAGGCGTAAAAGAAGACGTGACTGATTTGATTTTGAATCTCAAGCAAGTCAACATGCGTTACAGAGGTAATGGTGACGCGACTGTGAAGCTAAAAGCGAGTGGCCAAGGCGTTATTACCGCCGGTCAGATTGAGACCAGTGGCGATGTAGAGATTCTGAATCCTGAGCAAGTGATCGCCCACTTGGACGCTGACGGTAAGCTTGATATGGAAATGGTTGTTCGTTTGGGTAGAGGCTACGTTTCTGCTGAAGCAAACCGTTCTGAAGAGTTACCTGTTGGCATGATCTCAATCGATTCCATCTTCGCGCCAGTACGTCGAGTTTCTTACAGTGTTTCTAACGCCCGTGTTGGCCAGATGACTGACTACGACAAACTTACACTTGAGGTTTGGACGAATGGTGCTGAGCGTCCAGATGATGCCCTTGCATACGCTGCGAAAATTTTGAAAGAGCAGCTTACGATTTTTGTTAACTTTGACGAAGTTGAAGAAGACAATGCTGCCCGTGCCGCAGCTTCTGCTCCTGCCACGGTCGCTATGAACGATAACCTTTACAAAGAAGTTAGCACGCTGGAGCTAAGCGTTAGAGCGGCAAACTGCCTTGAGAACGCCAACATTAAGTTTATCGGTGAACTCGTAACCAGGACCGAGGCTGAGATGCTGAAGACGAAAAACTTCGGGCGTAAGTCGCTAAACGAGATCAAAGACCTTCTTGCAGAGATGGGACTATCGTTAGGCATGAAAATTGACGGATTTGATCCTTCAACATTGCGTAGCCGCGATGGTCATCAACATAACGATTAATTACTGAAGACTTGGATTGGAACGAGGAGCGTCATGAGACACTTAAACGGATATCGGAAATTAGGTCGTAAATCGGCACACAGAAAAGCCATGCTACGCAACATGGCTACTTCGTTGGTACTTCACGAGCGTATTGATACGACGCTCCAGAAAGCCAAAGAGGTTCGTTCGGTCGTTGAAAAAATGATTACACTTGGTAAGCGTGGTGATCTTCATTCACGCCGTCAAGCTTCTGGATTTTTCTTCGACGATGCGGCTGTAGCGAAGGTTTTTGAGGGATTGGCGAGTCGTTTCAAGACCCGTAGTGGTGGTTACACCCGAATCCTCAAGCGTGGTTTTAGAGTTGGGGACTCCGCTGATTTGGCAACCTTGGAGTTTGTGGATTTTGCGCCTAAGTCAGATGCGAAGTAATAGAATTCTTAGCGAAAAAAGCTCGTTTTTGCCAGTTAACCAATAAGCTGATGTGATCATTAGATGCGATAAGGGTTTGGGATTTTGATCCCGAACCCTTTTTGGTTTTAATTGGTCGGAAGGCAAGTGGGAATGGTGATAGAATAAGGGGCGAATGTTTTGCGTCTATTCTTCCAAGAGGTCGTTCGAATGATCAGAGGTTTTCATAGTGTTTTTTTGATTTGTCTTCTGACGATCTCCTGCAGTCGCTCGGAAGGAGGAAGGAATCGCACAATTCGTGAAAGCATTGATCTGTGGACGTTCTCAAACCTGGGCATGATGATTTTCGACTCAGTCCCCATGGAAGAGATGCGAGGCGTTCACTTGGCCGGCGCGGGAATGATCAATCGGGATGTCCTGGTCAAGGGTCGGATTGAGATCTCGGGTACAGGGGGAACTTATCTTGTTCTCAGTGACAGTAGCGTACGTTTGCTTGTGGATTTAACCCGAGTTAGTGCTGACAACAATCGATCACTCCCAAAAGCAGGGCGCTCAGTTTACGTTCATGGCGAAGTGAAAAGTAGTGAGCGTGGCCACATTTACCTCCTGGCAAACGCGATTCGAGGGGGATAAGCCTCGCACATGCGCCTATTTCTGTATGTATTTCGTGACTTTGTAAAATATGTGGTGGGGACGCTGGTTCTTTGCATTTTTTTGTTCGTGCTTTTCGACTTTATTCATAAAACAACAAAGTATTTCGCCCAGTATAAACCGTCATCTGATCTAGTGCTGCAGCTTTACCTTTATCAGCTGCCGACCCATATGAGTCAAGCTCTACCGATCGCATCACTTCTTGCAAGTGTCATCACCATGGTGCTCCTAAGCCGAAGTAATGAAATTACAGCCATGCGCGCAGCCGGTATGGGTCCCCTCAGGATCGGGCTTCCTTTGGCTGTGGGCGGGCTTTTATTAAGTTGTATCGCATACGTCGTCAACGACCGCGTAATTCCCAAAACATCCCATAAATTGCACTACGTCCAAGATGTGCAAATTGAGGGTGGCCAGGCCGCTGAAGTTGCCAGTCACACCCGCTGGCAGCGCAGAGGAAATCTTGTAGTTTCATTCCGAGATTACGATATCCCTGCCCAGAGAATCATCGGTTTGAATATCGTTGACGTAAAAAGTAGTTTTCAGCCTGACAAAATCATTGAAGCCACATCGGCTAAATACTCTACGGCTGGAGACTTGTGGGATGCAGAAGATATTCTGATCACCTACTTCTCGGATAGTGGTGCAATCGACTTCTCTGAGCACAGAAAATCTATGACAATCCGCCTCAATATTGACCCTAAAAAACTTATGCGTGACCGGCGAACACCCGAAGAGATGAGCATAAAAGAGTTAAAAGAAGTCATCGCAAGGGGTGAACGTAACGGGTCTGATACCCTTGCTTATCAGGTTGATTTGCAGGTGAAGCTTGCCTATCCACTAGCTGCTTTTGTTGTGAGTCTGATTGGGTTGAAATTCGGATATCGTTCCGAGAGAACTACGGAGACTGCGCGAAGTATCCTTCTGGCATTCTTGATTGGCATCAGTTATTGGTTTGTCCTGAACGCCTTTAAAGCCCTTGGTAAAAGGGGGACCATACCGCCGTTTCTGGCGGGCTGGTTTGCTGACGTCTTTATCTTTGTTGTAGTTATGGTGCAGGCATGGCGATCGAGACGAGACTAAATCTCACTCATCCATTCGTTTGACGACCACGCGCTGATGCTGCTCAGACAACCATTTGGCCGTTTGATTGACTAGCTCCAACATACGCAGCTCTTGGATGAGACGATCTTTTTGCGCCGAGTAATCACGATTTTCACCCAACCGCCGTTCAACGAGTTGAAAGATCATTAACCCGCGTGGCGTGCTAATCGGTGATGTTACATCGCCAGGTTTGAGCGGATCGATGGCTGCTTTTAGGGCAGGAGTCAGATCCTTTAGCTTAATGGCCATCGGCTTTTGATCAGGCTTTTTGGCATTGGGATCATCACTGTAAAGACCGATGGCGTCGACAAAATCAAGCCCGCCTTTCAATTTTGTGTAAATTTCAGCAGCCAACTCACGTTTTGCGTTTGCGAGTTCTTTGTGCATGGAAGGATCGATTTTGATCAATAGTTGTCTAATAGCAACTTCCACAAGATCATTGGCTGAAGCGCCAGACTGCGACAAATAATAGGTCTCAACGTCTTTATCGGTGACCTTTATTGATGGTGCAATGATACGCCTTTGGAAATTTCTTAATACCAATTGATTACGGAAATCGCGCCTATAATTTTCGAGAGTTTCCCCTTCGTTTTTGAGCATCTCAACCAACTTATCCTTGGATAATTTCTGCTCGCTTAGGTGTCGATCAATTTCTTGGTTCAACTCCTCGTCGGAAACATCAATATCGAAATCCTTTGCTGCTCCCAAGATTAGCTCGAGGTTGATCGCATCATTGAGTGCTCTCGTTTGGGCTGCCGCATCCTTGTTCGCTGGATATTCACTGACTACAACCAGTGGTCCAATCTGAATTTTCCGTCGAATATCACTGAAAAAAATCGGCCGGCCGTTGACGATGGCGAGTACGCGATCAACAAGAGCTTCACCAGACTCTCCAGTTTGTGCGGTCGTGGTAGATGCGTAAAACAAAAGGCCTAAAAACGTTCCTAATAATATTCCAACAAAATTTTTTTTCACCATTTTATATCCCCGATGGTGTGGATGTCACTGGGATGGTGTTCATCGCAGCACTCAGCCACTTTTGATAGGCCTCCAGCCGTTTGGTTCGCTGAAACTCACTTCGAATCTTAGGAGAAGCCTCTGCTAAAGACAGGGTCTGTGCAGGGAGCTTTTCCACCAACATCATAATGTGGTATCCGAACTCGGATTTAATGACACCACTTATTTCACCGATGGCCATGGTGAAGACGATATCAAAAAGGCTAGGGAGTTGCTCCTTGGAAAATGGTCCGACCAGACCTCCTTTGGGGGCCTCTGGGGCAATCGAGTATTTTCGAGCTAACTCACCGAAATTACTTGATTTTGATTCCTTCTTGAGGCGTTGAGCTTCCGTCTCACTAGCGACCACGATCTGCCGGAGGGTGACGCGCACAGGCTTTCGGAATTCCTTTTCATGGGTACGGTAGTAGGACGCTATCTCGGCGGGTGAAATCGTAATCCCATTGAACACTTTTTCGTCCAAATATTGCTCAATCACAGATTGCTCGCAGAGCTTGTTCTTTAAACGTTCACGGCTTTTCCTAGAAGAAAAGAACTCAGGATTTTCATTTGTAATCTCCTGGACCATGCTTACACATTTGGTGAAGCGCGCCGGATCGTCAGCGTCAAAGTTCTTTAATTTTTCGGTAATATATAAAAACCCTATTTTTCGCTCAATTACCGATGAGACAACGCGGTCCCGAAGTTCTTGACGAGTGTCGTTATCGATAGGAATAGGTCCGTTTTTCTCGCCGGAGTCAGCGGTAAATTTTGGGGCATTGGTATGAAGATCCATTTCCCACTGGAGATCATCGGGCGTAACGATTTGCGAACCCACGCTCAGAGACGGTAGAGTTGCTTGATCCTTCGCGCTCTCACCAGTATTTCGATCTTCCTCGGGTAAGCTATCCATGACTGGCAATGGCTTGCTGAGATGCTTCCAACTCAAAATCCCAAATCCAAAAAATATGACCGCTAAAATTGCAAAACCATATTTCTTGATCATGATGGCTCCAATCCCGCAGTCAGTGGTTCAAGCGTCTTAAGAAGCGCTGTAAGTATGTCCGTGTCTGCAATGTTTTCCATGTGACTGCCAGTGTTTTCTTTGTCCCAGTATACATAGAGTTTATAGTCTGGCGAAAGACGATAACGTTTTGGTTTGCTCGTGGCTTCTTTTACAAGTCGATCGATTTGCCGCTCGTTTAAGGTGCCAAATCTGACCTCAAACCAGCCAGCTGTATTATTTCTGCTAATCTGACTGGCTCCAAGCCATGATAGAAGTAACTTGATCCTCGCAACCATGAATAGACGGCGAGCTTCTTCTGGCGGCGAGCCGAACCTGTCTTTCATCTCGTCTTCTATAGCGCCAAGATCCTCCGCTCGCTCTGCTGTAAATAGAGACTTATAAAACTGTAATCGTGATCCTTCGTTATCAATGTAAGATTCTGGTAAGAGTGCGGAGACATTGAGCTTGATTTCTGTGTCAACTTTACGACGTTCAATCGCCTGGCCACGCAGTTCAGCAATAGCTTCGCTCAATAGATCCGTATACATTTCCAGACCAACTTGCGATGCATGCCCGGATTGCTCAGATCCAAGCAAATTGCCCGCACCACGAATCTCCAAGTCGTGGCTGGCGATTTGAAAGCCAGAGCCTAATTCCTGATGAACCGCTAGAACATCCAGACGCCGACGCGCATCGTCTGTCAATCGGGCGGGAGTCTTAGTCATAAAATAAGCGTAAGCCTGGACCGATGATCTGCCAACGCGGCCGCGGAGTTGGTACAATTGCGCCAGTCCAAACCGATCGGCATCGTCGACAATCAGGGTGTTGACGTTGGGCATATCTATTCCAGACTCAATAATGGTTGTACAGACCAGGACGTTAAATTTGTTTTCTATGAAGTCGATGATGGTGTTCTCAAGATCCGAATCCTTCATTTGACCATGACCGAAACGAACATCTGCTTTTGGTACTAAACTCTTGATCCAAAGACAGGTGGATTCAATGTCATCAATACGGTTGTGTAGGTAAAAAACCTGTCCTCCACGATTGATTTCATGCTCAATAGCCTCTTTAACTAAGCTCTCGTCGGACTGTGCGACATAGGTTTTCACGCCAAGTCGGTTTGAGGGTGGTGTTGTTATGATCGATATATCTCTTAGGCCAAGCATCGACATGTGAAGTGTGCGGGGAATCGGCGTAGCCGTCATCGTTAGAATATCGGCACCTGCCCGGAGATCTTTTAATTTTTCTTTATGGACAACGCCAAACCTTTGTTCCTCGTCGACGATTAAAAGTCCCAATCGCTTGGTTTTAATATCTTCACTGAGAAGACGGTGTGTTCCGACCAAGATATCAACCTTGCCTGCGCTCAGGTCGTCTAAAACCTGTCGTTGGATCTTTGGTGGAACGAAACGATTAATTTGCGCAACTCGTAGGCCGTGTCGCGATAGTCTATCGGTGAATGTTCGATAGTGCTGATAACAAAGAATTGTCGTGGGAACCAAAACCAAAACTTGAAAGCCCTCGCTGGCGACGCGGAAAGCCGCTCGAAGTGCTACTTCAGTTTTACCAAAGCCAACATCACCACAAATAAGTCGGTCCATGGCTTTAGATGACTGAAGGTCGGCATTCACTTCGTCAATAGCCTTCAATTGGTCGGCAGTTTCCTCGTAGGGAAATTCAGCCTCAAACTTAAAATAATCATCGGATGGGGGGGTGAAGATATGAATATGCGCCAATGCGCGCTGAGCTTGAATTTTTAGGAGCTTATCAGCCATCTCTTTGACAGCCTGTTTTACCTGCTGTTTTTTTCGTTCCCAATGACTAGATCCAAGCTTGTCCAGGGTAGGATTGCTGGTCCCTTCGCCTCCACTGCTATACCGTTGTAGAAGATTTAGTTTATCGACCGGCAAATATATCTTGTCAGTGCCAGCATATTCGATGTGCAAGAAATCACCCGTGACGCCGCCGACGGTCAGGTTGATCATACCGCGGTATCGGCCAACGCCATGGATCACGTGAACTACCAGGTCGCCAACTTTTAGGTCTCGGAAAGAACTTAAAAAGTTCTTCAGTCGGGTGCTGGAGCTCTTCTGCTTTTTCTGTACGACGCCAAAAATAATGTGCTCAGGTACAATCAAAGTCCGTGACTGGCTGATCCATTGCCAGCTGCTAAGAAAACCCTCGAGAACGTGGACGGTTCCGTATTCGCCGTTCTCAAGAATATCGACAACTGATGCTCGCTTACGGGATACATTTAAATCGCGATGGGAGAACAGAGTCGAAATTCTTTCCTCCTGCTCTGTGCTTGAGGTCAGAATGCAAACTCTGCCCTGGTCAATACGAACCAGGTTGCTGATGGCCTGGGCCCATGAATCAAATCGCGCGGTGGCCGAGGCCGTCGAGTTTACGGCTTCGAAGTCATGGTCCGGGGATATTTGGATTTGCTCAAAGAGGCGCCGACTAATGGGATTACCAATTTCTAAAACCGTATGTCGCTGCCTGATGCTCTCCAGTAAATTCCCTTGATTTGGGAAGTGTAGGGACGGATCCACCGTCACACGTCCGGCGGATAGATCCCGGTTATGTGCCTCGCAGAAGCTGTGTATTAGCTCATCGTAGGCTGTAATGGCTACATCCACGCTTTTTGGAAAAATAACGCAACTTCCCTCGGGGAGAAGGTCAAAGCCTGCTGCGTTTTTTGTTCTGAGGATAGGTCCGAGAAGATCCCATCCTGGTGGCCTTGAATTCGTCAGAAAAGCACCGCGAAATCCGTCCTTATCAGGGGTGGGTACATTCTCCAATGCGATAAGATGTTCATGAAGTCTCTGTGCCGCCTGTTTTCTATCATTGTCTTCAATCAGAATTTCATTGGCTGGTCCCAATTCAATGTTAGTCAGAGCGTCGCGACTTTTTTGATCTTCAAGATTGAAAGTTCGAATGCTGACGATTTGATCGCCAGAGAATTCTATACGAATAGGGAGGTCTGAATTTGGTGGAAAAACATCAAGAAGTGAGCCGCGAACGCTAAATAGACCTTCTTCATCCACGACTGAAGACGAGTTATAGCCGCAGCGCTTAAGCTTGCTGATGAGATCATCTTGATCTACTTCTTCATTGAGCTCAATTTTAGTAATAAACTGCTGCAATAATTTCTCATCAAACGTTGTTTGAAAGAGGCCTGCTAACGTAGTAACTGTGATTGTTCGGTCGCTTGCGGCTTGAATTTTGAATAAACCATCGAGGCGTTGACGACGACTGAGGCTAGGGTTGATGAATCGATCTGATCCCCACATGGAGATGTGCGGTAAGTGTGAGGCAGAAGTTCCAAGCGCGTTTAAGGTCCGCTCATTGCGCTCAAGAAGTGAGAGAATTCCGGAAACTTCTTTGTGTGTTGAAGCGATGACCAAAACTTTTTTCCAAGTCTTGGCGGCATGCAGCATCAAAAGCTCTGCAGCAGCTGGTGAATTGCCCGAAATTTGTACCGCGTTTCGGGCGTCATGGGACGGTTGCAACCGGGCGAGGACTTCGCCGAGGTTTTTGACGTCAGGGTCTGTTTTGTTATCCGAAAAAGACAAGTAACTATAGCCTCTTAAAGCAGTAGGCTGTTACATTATAGAGTGCGACTTGGCTTGGCAATATGAGAAGGATACTGGCGACCGTTGCTCGGGTTTAAATGGAGACATGAATCTAAGGGGTGATAAATGGGACTCGGCGGACACAATAGGGCAGACGGGCTGATTGCAGACTGCCCACACTGCCTAAGAATTAAGCAAGCTAGGGATGTTATGGCTGAGGGACTCGTCTATGAAACGCCGCAGGCCATCGTGGTGGTGGGTGACCATCAGTTTTTTCCCGGGTATTGTGTGGTTATTGCCAAGCGCCATATTCGCGAAATGCATGACCTACAGCAGCCTGAAGCCTCGGCGCTGTTTCTTGATGTTTTACATGTGGGACGCGTGATTCAGGCGGGTATGACCTGTTTAAAGATGAACTATGTGTCCTTAGGAAATGTACATGAGCACCTACATTGGCATGTCATTCCACGATATGTGTCAGACCCCGATCACAAGGATCATCCCTGGAAAAATAGTCATCTTTTTTCTAAATACCCAACCGCAGATGAATCCATTGCGACAATAAAAGGGCTCTTCCAGGGTCCTAAAACTAGGTGAATCGTGATAGCATAAAGGCTCGGAATTAATGAACTCATCTGGAGACTATGATCATGAAACTGAAGTATTTATTGTGCGCCATAAGCATCGCAAGTTGGACAAATTTGGCGGCGGCCCAAGAAGAAGTGATTGGCGATGATGGCTACAACAAAACCTATAACGATCCATCCAAAACATTCCAAGAGCGCATGAAAGAGTCCCGAAAAGTTCCCGAAATTAAATACGATAATTCAAAAGGCGGACTTGCCTTTGGTTTAGTTACGGGCTTTGGTCCGGTTTTTGATGTAGAGCCTAATACTTCTTCCGGTATGGGTTTTGGGTTTGGAGCTGAGGCAGGATATATCATGCAATCGGACTCTTGGAGTCGCATGGAACTTACGTTTGAGCTTTCTAAGCAATCGATGAACTGGAAGCGAACCAAAACCGCCACAGCCACGTTGGAACCAATGCTTGTCTTGCCAAAAATCGGCTTTGCTAATTCCCTTGGTGACGCAATGTTTGGCATGACTCGGTTTGGGTTTGGCTTTGCAACGGGTGAGATGTCAACCAAGACAAACGGCGTGAAAGCCTCAACCGACAACAAAATGGGATTTGTCCTTTCCGGAGACTATGACGTGGTTTATGGCGTAGGGATGGGACAGTTTTACGGTGGCTTAGGTGTACGTCATTACCGCTTTTCATTCTCGGAAGAGACAAAGGGAAGCGTCACAGAGAGTAAAGATATAGCTCTGGTTCTGAATAATATTAATCTTCACTTTGGCGCTCGTTTGAAAATCTAACAGACTAGTCAGTCTAAAAAAAGCTCTCCATCTTGGAGAGCTTTTTTGTTTCGGCTGTTTTCTATGGACGCCTTAAACGAAATTACCCTTCTTGATCTTTTCTACGATGATTTTCTCGGCAATTTGCGGATCCCTCGGAGCCACTGCGTAATAGGCCTGCTGCTCGCAGCGGCGTTTACTTTTATAGAGCCACTCCAAAATTTCAGCTAATCCTTTGTTCCGCTTATCTTTGAAAAATGGGTCATTTTGCAGGGCGTCTTTGGCTTTTTTGAGTGAGCGCGCCTCCTGGACGTCCCTTTCGTTTACAGAGTAGTCGTTCAAGTCATACTTTTTGATGTCTTCAGGAAGTACTCCTAAAAATCTGACCTCAGGGGCAGAAAAGTCGCTGTTCCTAATGAGAGAGGATGCTGATCCTGCTTTCAATGTGCGGTAAATATTTTGCAGGGTGTAGGCGTCCAAGTCTCCGAAGAAATAAAGCGGTATTTTTAATTGATCTTGAATTCTCTTTACCCATCCGCGAACCGCATTCGATGGCACGCCCTGAGAGCCAACCACAATGCAGTTGTGCCGTTTGGTGAATCCGTTGGCCACGAGAGTGTTGGCTGTGCCTTCAGATTCGATAATAATGCCAAAATCAATTTTCTTCTTAGCTTTGAGCTTAAGGTTTTGCGGTCGGTTTTTTGGTTGAAACGGAGACGTGCCCAATTGACTCAAGTCAATCACAGCCTCTGCTCCATCAGAGAGGGTCTCGGTGACCACTAACTGCTGCGAGTAGGTCTGTCCGCCGCGGTCGTTGGCAAAGCAGTTTAGTTCCTCGCGGTACGCTTCAATCATCTCACAGATAAAGTCTATGACTTCGTCTGACTCATCCTGGTCACCAAAATCAAGTGGTTTCAAAAGCGGATTGTGCTTAATTTCACCTTTACTGACGTAGTAAAGTTCGCGTTTATTAGCAACGTTCCCCGTCTCTAGGTTGCGCAGCAGTATCTCGAGCATAAAGACCGAACGAGACATTTTTTTCACCGAACTGACGTTGAGCTCAGTGCTGACTTTTTTATCCCCCGGAGTGAGAAAGCCAACCTTGTGATCATAAAGAGAGTTGTCGAGGCTACATTTGGTGGCTTTTAGGATAGGACGTTTTGCCCGCTCTAAGTCAGACAGCATTTGGTCACAAAGTCCCAAACACTGTTTCATGATGTCAGTATTAATACGGCCTTTGCGGGGCGAGTGAACTGAAGGCATATCTAAAACCTACCTTTCTTTTTAGTCATTTTTTATTGGCTGCAGCTTTGCCTTTTGAGGCATTCTCATTTTTCGCGACCTGTTTCGCGGTGGCCTTTCCGGCAGCTTTCTCTTTGCTTTTTGAAGCTTTGCTCTTGGTTGGTTTTTCAGGAGCAAACACGGAGAGGATGTCGTCTTTTGTCCTCTTCTTGCTTTTTTTGATTTCGGCTGGAGCTGAGTTCTGTTCGTTCTCATCCCGTAGCTCGTCGTGCAAATCATCAGATTGTGATTCATCTGACTCCTCCGACGTAGGAGCATTTAATGCCTCGAGAGCCGAGTCTTCATCTCTAAACGCCTTCAGACGTTTTTTGCGGGCCAAGTTTGCCTCATCAAGGGCAGTTTCCGCAGAGGCCAGTTTGGTCTGAGCCTCGTGGGTGTCTCGTCCAAGGATCTTTTTCAGACCTTCGTAAGCTGCGGCTTTTCTCTTATCGGGACTTTTGGTGATGCGCACAAGTGTATCCACCAGAACAGGACCAAACTTTTCGATATGCTGGATCTTCTCTTCCAGGTCCGCGGCCTTAGTTTCGCGCGATAAGTGCCGAGAGAGACGCTGTCCTGCCTGCATAAGTGCTCGTCTAATTTCCTCAACTAGCTCGTCTGAGGCGTCGATGGTTTCTTTGGACGCATTTTTAAACTTAATAAATGGCGAAACTACTGACACAGCCAAGATGTACGGACCGGTGGGTAGTGCGTCTTTTGGTTGTCTCAGACCATAAGAGCGCCAATTTACAGTTGTGATCGCCTTCACAATGGCGCATGCGGCCTTATCGAACTGCAAGGGAACGCGGTTGGCAAATCGAAGAACCTGCACCGGTTCATCGGACTCACTACTGCCGCCTTGAATGCGGGCGATGGCTACTTCCACCTGCATTGGCTTAAAGTCACAAATTGTCGGTTTTCTGGTGGCCACGGCGAAAAAGTCAATTTCACCGAGTCTTTCGACAGAAAGTGACATGGCATCTTCGCCGATACTGACAACACTTTGGGTTGATGGGGCCATAAGTGTGGTCCCTTGAACCGCAGCATAAATATTTTTCAGATCTTCATCTGAAATTGATTCGACGCCTTTATCAAGCATATTATTTGCTAGCTTGTGCTGCTTCCAAATATCAGAGATCACCTTATCGCTCAGGCGCGAGAAACCTGTTTTCAGCCAGGTTTGGGTCTTGGTCCGGCCGAAAAGTCTAGCGTGCGCCAGGAATTCACCAAGTTTCATGGTGTGCGGATGGGGTTCTGTTGCATCTGGTACGTGTGGAACATCCTTGGTGACGCGCTCGTAGGTGGCGGAACCCACCTCTGGCAAGTTATAGCTGAGCGTCATGTGAGGGTTCACCAACACGTTGCCGCGAAGATAGGATAAAAGACCAGCTTCACCATTTAATTGGACGCGGCCTTCCATGATGAATTCAACGGAAGTTCCGTGTGGTCGATCCCAGTCAATAGTCTGGCGATCACGTGTGATCCCTTTGTTATTTTTTAAATCGACTTCCACTGAGCAAGTCACGGCTTTTCGCTGATCTTTTGTTTTTGTGATGACGCGGACAGGAGTTGCCGTTGTTTGGAGTGCCCAAGTCGTTGCTGCGGAAATACCGATACCTTGCTGACCGCGGCTACAACGACCACGACCAAACTTGGAGCTTGCCAGGTATTCGCCGAATACTTTGGCGATGTCACCATCGGGAATGCCCGGGCCATTGTCGTCTACGACGATGCGCAGACGATCAGTGTTCTTCATGGTGCCACTACCGAGTTTTTCTATGGTGATGCCAATGTTTGGAAGAATGCCGTGGTCTTCGCACGCGTCAAGGCTGTTATCCATGGCTTCTTTGACAGTTGTGAGCACGGCTTTAGTTGGCGATGAAAAACCAACTTGCTGTAGATTTTTGGAAAAATATTCGGCGGTGGAGCTTGAGGTGATTTTTTTGCTGCTACGTGGTTTTGCGGGAGCTGCAGGCTCAGATTTTGATGACTTTTTAGTCATTTTGGGCTCCAAAGTCTAAAAATTTGGCACAAACTTTGTTGTTTCTGTGAGCTATCGATTAGCTTCAAAGTACCTGAAACAATTGAGGTTGCCATTGAAGCAGTTAATTTCGGGATTCGTCAACCCCCTTATCATCAAGTCGAAGGTTGTCTCAGGCGAGATTTGCTGTTTTTTGTTAAGTCAGACTATGATGGAGCAAGCATTTAACACATTGAAATTTTTCAAGTAAGTAATGGAATTCCTAATCTTTTAGGGGGTTATAAATCATGGGCCAATGGCCAAACAGATTTACCAAACAAGTTGGCATCGAATACCCCATAATCTGCGGCGCCATGTACCCCTGCAGTAATCCCGAGCTGGTGGCTGCTGCGAGTGAAGCGGGAGGCATTGGCATCATTCAGCCTGTTTCTCTCGTATTCGCTCATGGTTATGATTACCGAGAAGGCCTTCGCTATATTCGAACACTGACCAATAAGCCTGTCGGAATGAATCTGTTGGTTGAAAAGAGTGCAAAGCGGTACGAGGACAGGCTCAAAGAGTGGCTTGATATTGCGCTTGAAGAGGGCGTCAGATTTTTTATAACGGCTCTCGGTAATCCCACGTGGGTTATTGAAAAAGTTCGACCCTTTGGGGGAATCGTCTATCACGATGTGACAAGCCTTAAATGGGCTGAACGCGCGGTTTCATACGGTGTAGACGGGCTTATTTGTGTAAACAATCGCGCTGGAGGCCATCTTGGTGACGAATCACCAGAGCAGCTGTTCACGGAGTTGAAGCAATTTGGTTTGCCCCTTATCTGTGCCGGTGGTGTTGGCAGCAAAACTGAGTTTGATCAGATGATGGCGATTGGTTATGAGGGTGTCCAGTTTGGTACGCGCTTCATCGCATCAGTTGAGTGTACGGCTCACGAGGACTACAAAAATGCGATCATTAAAGCCAAGTCTGCAGATATTGTCGCGACGGCGAAGATTTCGGGCGTGCCAGTTTCTGTAATTAAAACGCCACATATTGAGAAGCTTGGTCTTGAGGCTGGGCCAATTGCCAAGTGGCTTTTGAAACACCCAACTTTCAAGCACTATATGCGGCTTATGTACACACTTAAAAGCGTTTGGCAGCTGAAACAAAGTAACAAAAAGGGCTCGACCTACAAAGACTTTTGGCAAGCGGGAAAAAGTGTCGACACGATTGACTCAGTCCTAACCGTAAAAGATATTATTCGACAGCTGGTGGCGCGCTGATTCATTTAGTTTAACCATCAGAGATTAGCGGCTGACAACTAGGGCGCGTTTGATCTCTGGGAAGACGCGGGTTGTTCCAGCATTGAAAACTGGATCAAATGTAAAAGAAAGAGCACCAATCTTCCCGATAAAATGCTCTGCAATGATGGCGCCAGAAAAAGAACCATTATGCCTTGAGTAGACGACCGGTGCTGCTGCTGCCACCCGGCTATAACCAACGTTTGAATTTCCACCGTAACCAGTCACTCCCAACTTTGTCGCATCGGCTACGATCAGAGAGGCAACATCTGCGGTGGAACCGCGACTGAGTTTTAGTTTTGCGTTATTCTCCTGCTTTAATCGACCTTCGATATTGCCTGACGAGATATCGAAACCAACAAACAAAGGACTCATGAGCTGTAGATTGGCAGAGCTGGAAGTCGTCGTGACCTTAGTGTTGCCAAATACAAAGATTGAACCTGTGCTGTAGATTCTACAGCCGTTTTCCGTGGTGATTGTTGTGTCTTTGAGTACGACCGGGCCGTCGAATACGACGGCACCTTCACACATTACAGAGGCAGCGGCTGTGAAGCCATTTTGCCGAGATCCAGAAATTCCCGACAGTTTACTTTCTCCTACCAAAGCCATTCCAGTGCCACTTAATTTAGAACCGCCCACGATGGCTATGATGTCCTGGGACGAAGATACTGGATTAATTGTCACGGTATCCTTGGCAACAAATTTCTGTGACGAGGCTCCCCAAGCAAACACGGGTTGAACGCACTTCACGAGACTGTCGATGAGAGAACGTTTTTGTTTCGGACTGGCATTTGCACTTGCCTCCGATGAGAACACACAGCTTGAAGTTCGGTCAATCATAGGTG
>JBAXLR010000009.1:0-38452 GCA_037134655.1 bacterium
GCCGAAATCTTATGGGTTCCCCAGCCCTTGTGAAGCAGCAGGGAGATCTGACCCGTGACGCCATAAAAGAGCTTAAAATCGGCGAAGACGGGGAAACTGATCTCATTTGGTTTAATACTAAGTCCACGGACTACTGCGGCCATTTCTATGGATACGAATCTGAAGAATGTGGTGATGTGCTTTCAACAGCTGATGATGAAGCTCGTAAAATTGTTGAGCTGTTGGATAAACAAACTGGCGGCAACTACCTGGTAGTTCTAACTGCGGATCATGGGGCCGCCCGATTGCCCGAGGTGTCGGGCGCCTACCGAGTTGATCGGTTGAAGCTGAAAAAAGAGTTGAATGAAAAGTTTGATCGAAGGAGCAATAACATCGATGTTGTCCAGGTGATCACCGTGAGCCAAGTCTATTTAAATCATGGTGAGCTGCAGGCAAGTGGTTTTAAGGTGGCAGATGTCGTTAGGTTCCTTAGGAATTACAAAGGGAAAATGGAGTTCCCCTATAATGCGTTGGCTGACGAGTGGATTAAAAAAGGGAAACCCCGGCAAGCTCTCTTTTTCGAGGACGTTGTTGATAAAGAGACGCTGATTGGGCGGTAGTTCTTTCAGTCAAAAGTTCTGATTGGAATTGCGTCATTTACGCAGTACCCATCAGAGTCCAACTTCAGCCAAATGATCTATAGCTAACATTTGAGTGGGACTTAGATTTTCTGGGACCTCGTACTCAATCACGGCAAAAAAATCTCCACGAAGTGACTTTCCAGGTAATGGGAAGCCTAAATTTTTGAGCCGAATTCTTGTTCCTGGTTTAACTCCAGCGGGGATTTTGATTTTTTTATTGCCGTCAAAAGTTTCAACCTCTTTCGAACAACCTTTTAGCGCCTCTGACAATTTTAGCCGTAACTTACCCTCGATGTCCTGACCTGAGCGTACAAATAACGGATGCTGTGCAACCGAGACAACCACAAATAGGTCTCCGGGTGCTCCGCCCATGGGGCTTGCCACGCCCTTGCCTGCGACACGTAGCTTGCCGCCATCACTCACTCCCGCTGGTATTTTGATGGTCAAATCACGCGTCGATCCATCGGAGAGGCTAAAATTCAAGTGACGCTCCGCACCGTTGTAGGCTTCCTGAAAGGAGATAGTTAGTGGGTACTCTATATCCTGACCTCGCGGAGGTGGTCCGCCGAACCCGCCGCGACCACCGAACCCTTGCCCACCGAATCCGGCTCCTCCAAATCCAGCACCGAAAATGCGACTGAAAATATCAGAACCGTCGACGCCAGCGTCAGAGAAAATATTGCGAAAGTCAGCGCCACGGAAGATGTCTTCCTGGCTGAAATTTTGGTGAAACTTCTGATCGCCAAACATATCGTATTGTCGGCGTTTTTCCGAATCACTCAGAACAGCATAGGCTTCGCTGATCTTTTTAAAATTTTCCTCGGCAGTTTTGTTGCCCGGATTTCGGTCAGGGTGAAATTTCATAGCGAGCTTGCGGTAAGACTTCTTGATCTCATCCTCAGACGCGCCTTTTTTAATTCCAAGAGTTTCGTAGTAGTCGGCCATGCGTATCCTTGAGTCGAATGTGCGTTAAAGTCACCAAGGAAGATAAATCCTAAGATGTAACTGTCAAGGGCCATGATGCTCTGCCAGGCCACAAAAAAACCAAACCTAAGAGACTATAATTTCAGGATTTTTCTAACCCATTCCACCTTTGAAAACTGGCGTAGCATACTGACTTCTTCGGTCACCTGCCGGGCTTCATCCAGGGTAAACCAGCGAACGTCATGGGATTCCTCGGAAACAACGGGCGCCTCACCTGAGTAATTAATCAGCAGGTAGCGGACATCATAATGATAATGCTCAGGGTCTCGGCTGTTGGCTGGGATCAAGTGCCGATCGAGGTCAAAGGGCAGAGGTACCGTCGTTGCCAGGCTTCCAAACGCCGACCGTTCGTATGGTAGAAACTCAAGGGATGGGATGCCCGACTCTTCGAGGGCTTCAGCCATGGCCACTTCATGGGTGATGGGATGCCCATCGGCGTGTCCACCTAGTTGTAGCCACATACCAAGTTTTTTGTGGTGAGTGAGTAGAACTTTGGTCAAATCATGATTCATCACCAGGGCCGAGCCGGTCATGTGTCCGTGTAAATTGGACCTTTCAAAGCATTTGGGCTCTTTTTGGGCAAAATTGGTGAATAGGCGCGCGCTGTCTACGTCAAAGCTACCAATCCGCGTTTGATACGGTGCAAGGTGTTCGCACCAAGTCACTTGGTAGCTTTGAAGCGCGCTCAAAAGGTTTTGCCTGTGAGGCATCTCACGTCTTTCATCGAAAAACCAATGTTCATAAACCCGTAGAATAGACAGTTTTATTGTAGAACATAGCTTGATCTGGCTGCTAGTTAATCTTGAAATCCAACGTGACTTTTTCGGAACTCCAAGTCAAAAGTCAGCTATATTAAAAGTCTGAATCTTGGAGCCCCCTCCTGACAATCAATAGGGACAAAATATTATGAGTGTATTGCCAAAATTGTTGACGCCGCTAAAGCTTCGCGAGTTAACGATTAAAAATCGGATTTTTATGTCTCCCATGTGCCAGTATTCAGCTCGTGATGGCATCCCTGGACCTTGGCACATGGTCCACCTTGGTAGTCGTGCGGTCGGAGGCGCGGGTCTTGTGATGGTCGAGGCTTCCGCGGTGGCTCCCAATGGGCGGATATCTCCCTCTGACACTGGGATTTGGCATGAACAACAGGTACAAGCATTTAAGCCTATCGTGGAATTTTTGGAGTCTTGCGGAGCGATCCCGGCTATACAGCTCGCTCACGCGGGTCGCAAGGCTGGGACCTTGGAGCCATGGAATGGCGGCGGTCCAATCAATGAGCGCTGGGATATCATCGGGCCGAGTCCAGAAGCTTTTTCCGAAGGTTATGCTGCGCCGAGGGAGGCATCCGCGAAAGATGTTGAGACCATCATCGCTCAATTTGAAACGGCAACGCGCCATGCGTTGACGGCCGGATTTAAAGCTGTCGAAGTTCATATGGCTCACGGTTATCTCTTGCACGAGTTTTTGTCTCCACTCGTAAATAATCGTCATGATCAATACGGTGGGACGCTGGAAAATCGCATGCGCCTTCCCCTCGCCGTTGCCGCGCGAGTGCGAGATCTTTGGCCCTCCCATCTGCCGGTTTTTGTAAGAGTTTCCGCAGAGGACTGGGTTCCAGGTGGGTGGGATCTCGAACAAACAATCACTCTTTGTCACGAGTTAAAGAAGATCGGAATTGACTTTATCGATGTCTCGAGTGGAGGTGCTGTTCCAGATGCGAAAATACCGACAAAACCTGGTTATCAGGTGCCGTTATCGAAAGCCATTCGCCTTGGTGCTAATATCAAGACAGCGGCGGTCGGACTCATTACCAGCGGACAGCAGGCCGAGCAAATTCTGGTAAGCGAAAGTGCCGATGTCATTATGATTGGGCGTGAATTTTTACGCGATCCATATTTCCCTCTCCGTGTCGCTCGAGAACTTGGCGCGGAGATTGCTTGGCCAAATCAATACCTCCGGGCCAAGCCCTAGGTGTTGTTTTGTGCGTCGGTTCTTATGCGGTACCATATGGCGATGGATCGAGTGCTGTCGAAAAATTCAATGTGAAGGAAAACGACATGATGTTAACTAAATTTTATCAAATTACGAGCGGTGTCATTTTGTTGATGTTGACGAGTTTTTTTTCCGCTAGCGCCTTGGCGCAAGGGCCTGACTTTGAGAAACGAAAGGCAGAGCGACTAACGGAACTTGATCAGAGAATCCAAAAGCTCCAGGAACATCGTGCGTGCGTTAGCGGTGCCGCATCCCACGAGGCACTTCGTAAGTGCGGAGACAAGATGCGTGAATGGCAAAGGGACGAGCGGGATGAGCGCCGTGAACTGCTGGAGGAACGCAGGGAAAACAAGCGTAACTAGTCGTAAGGCGGTCTTCCTGCTAGTTTGCTAACTTAGGAGATTGCTCAAGCGTTTGCATCCGCATGTGATCAAGTGCAAGCCCCATCAAGACAGCGTTGCGACTGGTTTGATACCATGCGCAGCGAAAACCCTGTTTTTTATCGATGGCGCGAAAGCCGAGGGATTGGAGATTATCTGCCGGCGTTTCGCCCACAGCCCACCCGAGCACATGGTCGGCCTCCCATGCGCAAGCAATTTTAAGCCTAGCCGCATGAATGAGTTTTGAGATTCCCAGCCCTTGGTGGCTTGGATGCACAACCAGGCGGCTAATGTATGCTGTGATGCCCGTCACAGAGAGATTTTTTTTGAACAAAAGCTCCTCTGGAAGGTTTTGAAAATTGAGTAAGGTGATTCGGCCATAACCCACAAGCTGACTGTTTTTACTCAACAGCAAAACGTGCGTTGATAAAAGGTCAAGTTCATCCATCACGCCTTGACCACGACTGATAAATAGCTCCACGTCTCGCGCGTCTCGCGCCTCTTTAGACCAAACATCGTGAATCAGGGTGTCGATTTTCTTGCGCAACACGTGCGGCAGGAAGTTGTGTTGTCTAACTTCGTACATGGAAGACCTCCTTGGTGGACCAAGCCATTGATGCCCGGATTCATGTTTCTATTTAGGGTGAGCAAGTTCTATTCCGACTCGTCATTTTTCTCTCGAGGGGTAATAAAAGTTCATGTTTTCAGTTGCTTGAAAAAAAATCACTCTTGCGCAAGGCCAATTTGACCGGATGTGCCCACGGTCCTCAACTGAAGTGGTTTAAAAAGTATACTTGGATGGTTGTTTTGGGAAAGTGTGGCCCATTGGCTAATAGCATTCAGGCCAATGATCGAATCTTTGCAATCATCCAGGAGGCTTGTCATAATAGAGAAAACGAGAATCGAGGAGAAAATAGTTGAGGGGTCGCGAATGAGTCGATGGTACTTGAAACGTGGAGAGTCAGAGGTTGGACCTGGTACTGAGGAGCAGTTAAAAGCTGCTTTTAAAAAGGGATCTTTGGCATTGGATGCCCTCGTTAAAAAGGAAGGGCAATCGGAGTGGGTCTTTCTTAAAGATTCGGGCATTCTATCGCCTGAAGATAGCAATCCGTTTGTGGCGGGAACTGAGCGAATGGGTGATGGCGGTGCTCAAGGGCGAGTTCATGCGCCTCCTCCCGGTGATGTCAAGCCACTCATACGTGGAAGTATGTTCAAGGAAAAGCCTCGCTATAGTAGGAAGTCCGCGCCTGTGTATGCGACTTTTGCTGATAGATTAGTCGCAATATTCATTGACGGGATTCTTTTGTACGCTGCATCTTTTATTGTTTTGCAAATTTTTGGCGGCCTATTTGGAGCGATACTCTTTTCGAGAAGCGGGCTGTATATGTTCTCGGCCAGTTGGATTATGTTGACGTCTCTTATCCAGCTCATCATTTACGGTGCTTATTTCGTATTCCTACAGCACGAGTGGGGCTATACAATCGGACGTAAGATTATGGGCATTCACGTGGAGATGCTGGATCGCAGTCGTCCGGATCTCAGGACATTTCTTGTGCGTTATGTCTCATCAATTTTATCAGGCCTAGTTTTTCTGTTGGGTTACTTGTTGGCGCTTTCAGATCCGAAAATGCAGACTTTACACGACCGCTTGGCAAGTACGATCGTCGTCAAGGACTAGTCGTTGATTCGTATGTCAAGTGTACATTTTGAAAGTTATGGAAGCATCTTTTTCGGATGAGCGAAATGATATTGCGCTTGTGGAAATCACCGAATCAAGATAGCGAGTGATTGTGTCCTTCATAAACGGGGGCGGATCAAAGTGGCTGTTTCCGCTCCTCTGGCCACTCATTTGTAAAGAAATATGCAAGAAATCATGTTCAGCATCAATGCCTGGAGTGACGAGGGCGTTCAGCGACACCTGGGAGCAGTCCTGAGATCCCGCGTGCAGTACAACAGCAAAAACCAGGCAGTTATTAACCAGATCAGAATCTAGCGACATATTCCTCGACCATACGCCACCTTCGGCCTCACTTCCGGATTCCGGAATGGTGATTTCAAGGCCCATACGCCTAAAAAATGCTACTTCGTCGTCGAGAAATCCATCGACCACGGATCTTAGAGATTGTCTTTGTAAGTTTGGACTACGAGTGGGCGCGGCACTGGTTGCGAGCGCTGCTTTTGCCGTAAGTCTGACATAGTCAGTCAAAATCAAGGCCCGACTAAGTGGTATATTATTCGGCGAATCGGCCCCTAAAAGTTCAAGCAATCCTTTTAGCTGCGCGATCGGAGTATTTAGATTGTGGCTAATGAGCTGAAGAAAGTTTTGCTTCAGATCCCCCGATTCATCCGCACGCCGCGCAACGGCCAGTAGGTGCCACTTTCTATAGTTATTTAACGTGGTCATAATGAAAATAGCTGACGGAACAGCGGTGATGCACGTTATAAGGATGGGAGTGACTGGAACATAATAGTGAAAGCTCCCGATGGTTACTAAATTGAGTAGAACCAATAGACTAATAAGGATGCCGGGGATAATAAAAGTGAGGTGATCAATCTTTCGAAATGCCAACGAAAAAATAAGCAGGCCACAGGCTACCGCCAAACCGTATATAACGAAATTTGGTGCGACTTGCAGTGTCTTGGACTCGATCAACATCGCGGTCATTGCGGCCCAAAAAACATGCCAAGGCGCTCCTTCCCTCTGCAGGGTATGTCTTGTGTTGGATTGCGCAGTAAATGATCTCTGCAATACTTCCTTGTTATCCCTGAACATGACATCTTGAGTCGCTTGATTCCCAATGAAAACAATCGCGTTTTTAGGAATAACGCCAGCAACTGGCTCGCTTGCGTCAGCGAAGCTATAATTGGGTAATGATTTGATGGTGGGTAGGTTCAGCACAAGATTTGGCAGATGGTGGGGAAGATTGGTCGAAATGAATTTTTTCGGTTCAATCAAAAATCGCGAAAAAATCTGCTGCGGCATCCACGTCCACTCTGGCGAAAAAGTGCAGTGGAGATTGATGTCGTGGTAGCAGTCTCGCGCCTCGACAATATTATAACGCCTTGCATAATTGGCTTCGATATTTCCAACAGCAAAAAAATTAAGCGCAATGGTTACTCGGTCTCGTAGCTCTAGGCGATCAATCAGAGACGTCAGGGGCGCTAAATACTCAGGGGTGATGGGGTGGGCGTGGGTCAGCCAAGTCAGTACAACCCAGCGCGGATTAAACCGGGAAACATACTCAAGGACGTTCGCATATTCAGTAATGTTGGCATCATTTAGCGCGAGATTTGGGGCGCGAGACATGGTCATCAGATCTGAATCTGAAACTGAAAATGAGATTACAGTGTTTTTATCACGGTGAATCGGCTTTGCGGAATTCGCTAAAGCGAAACGCATAATTTCGCTTTCAGCGCGGGCTGCCAGACTTTCGCGTGGTCCGCCAAAATGTAAGATATGAATTATGAGCAGCACTGTCAGTAGGCCGATTAAAATTGGCGCCGAAAATCTTGGCCATTTCGATGCGCCTTGATTGATAAGTTGGTTTAATTGTCTATTCATATTCTTTTTCATGGAATTATTGCCCGAAACTCACTGCCCTTACCAACCTCGCTGATTAATTCGACTTTGCCGCCAAGAGATTCCGCGAAAAATTTACACAAATAAAGACCAATCCCTGAGCCTTTCGCCGAATAGATCCGCTCATCGTTGATGCGATAAAATCGCTCGAACACCCTCTCTTGAAGTTCAGGGGAAATTCCGGGACCATCGTCAGAAACGCTTAAAATAGTCTGCCCTCGCGTTTCTTTGTAAACACGGATTTCTACGATTGAATCATTGTGGGAGTATTTGACCGCGTTGCTGATGAAATTATAGAGAATGGCGTCAACAAAGTATTGGTTTGATGTCAGATATTTTGCGTTCAAGTCAACCGAAACGGAGAAAGCAATATTTTTTGCTACGGATTTGGCGTCGAAACGTCTCAAAATAGTATTTAAGGTTGATTCAAGGTCGAAAGATTCCAACAAAACATCCTGAGCGTCGAGCTCATCAATTTTGGACAATTGATTGATTCCGGAAAGGTACTCCGTGAGATCAGCCGCCGCCAGGAAAACACGCTCAAAAAGCTTGTCGTGTTTATTTTTTGAAGGCTCTTCGTTACGCGCAGATTCAACTAAGCCCGTTATCGTCTCAGTTGTGGCTGTCAACCAAGTGGAAAATCCATGCAAAAAGTGGGATTGAAATTTAGCTAGCTCGGACTTTATTTCAGTGGAAACTTTTTGGTCTGCAAGGCGTCTTAAATCCTCGCGTAATCGGCGGAACGCGGACCAAATAGAGACGATTGCTGTGGCCAAAAATGTATCGGCCAAGGGTATCCAAAGGCTTGCCCAACGGTATAGGGCTGCGTGACCGATTAAAAGGAAAATCCACATCAGGAGGACGGATGTTACTGCTAGAAGGCCGCCTAATTCCCAAGCAAAAAAGCAGCAAACTGCGACGAGTATGGTTTGCAGGAATGTCAGCCAAGGTGGTGCGGCTTTAAGATTCTCCTGTAGCAAGAGATTTTCGATGGCGTTAGCCATCAGATAGGTGGTGCTGACTCCGGTTAAATTGGTAGGCGCGTACCCAGTCAACGGTGTATTCGTAAAAGGTTGTTCGGTTGTTTGGATTCCGACCGAGCGCGGTGAAGTGTAGCCTACGACCACGACTTTTTCCGCAAAATCATCCATAAACTTTTGGGGCTCTGTGATGAGGTCAGCAATGGCTAGGCTCGGGAAGTGATCAATCGGTTCAAACTTCAACTGGTAGTTGCCTGTTTGCACCGCCGAGTTGGGTCGGATCAATCCCGCAACTTTGGGTGGAAGATTAATTGTTTCCTTTGATCCTCTGTAGCTCAAGAATGGTAGGCTTCGTACGATCGCATTGCTTCGCGATCTGAAGGTTTCAGCGGCTGCCACTTGGTCTGTTATCGCCTCGAGCGCGGGGGGTAAAGTCCTCATATTTGGAATCAACTGATTGTAGCCCGTAGTGCCGATTATAAAGCGGGGGTCGTACTTAATTATTTCGATCAATTCGCTTAAGTCTGGGTCGTCTGTGGGAACCACATGTTCGGGTATAAGTAAGACAATTGATTTGGCCTCTGTATTGGCCAGGATTCCTGCGGCTAGGGTCAGATTTTTCAGGCTTAAATACGGTTTTTTGCTCGTGTCTAGACGAAGCCTTAGGCGATCAGGCTCAAGTTTAGCGATGCTGTTATCGTCAATGGCAATGATTTGGAGGACGTTTGATTTTTTGCTCGGTGGCATGAGATTTGTGCGGGTGTCATGAAAAAAGTGTTCAAGCTCGCGTCGAAAGTTCGTCGAGTAGAAGAAGAAAACGATAGCAATAAAAATAACTAATAGAGTTGTTAGGATCGGATCTGGAGCTAGAAGGCGCAAAACACGAGTGGATTGTGATAAAGAGGGGATCTTAAAAAGTTTCTTGAGACGTCCGCTCATTTTGGTTCCTGCGCCCAATCATATCCATTGATGGTGAGACTGGTTTTGCCTCGGAATGAATTTCTTGAGAGGCTGACGATGAACGAATACGGGAGATTTGTGGAGAGTTCAGAGATTACATCATTGAAAAACAGGATTTTGTGGTCTTCAGCTCCGACCCGGAGGTGGATACAAGTGTGTTTTCTTTGCCCTGTTTGCTTATCATTGTAATAATCAACCCTTGAGATCTTCCCCGACAGTCGAAATTTAGGCTCTTCAAAACTGTGCCCAAAAGGCTTCAGAGTTTCGAGGGTGTTTAAAATGTTGAGGTTTATAAGATGTTCCGGTAGTGCGCAGTCGTAGCTGATGGCGCTTTCCCATATCTTTGGCTCCTGCCTGCGAGCCTCTATTGCGAATGCCGCCAAGCGTTGATGAATTGCATCTTCGTTTTTCTCTTCGAAACTGAAACCACCAGCGGCAGCGTGACCACCGCATTTTGAGAACAGATCCGAACAGCTTAACATTGCGGCGGTTACGTCAAAGCCACGGATACTACGGGCTGATCCTTTGCAAATGCCATCTTTCCTTTGGAAAAGCCAAGTTGGCTTCCAGTGTGTCTCAGCAATTTTGCTCGCAGCGATGCCCACAACGCCTGGGTGCCAATCACCGCCGAGAAAGACAATGGGCTCAGACAAAAGACTCTGAGCCTTGGTTTGAGCCTCGTCAATGATCGTGCTTTGAATCATCCGACGACGTTCGTTCGCGGAGTTCATGTATGCGATCAAGTCGGTTGGATCTTCATTTAGAAAAGCGTTGATAACCACATCAGCGTGCTCAAGGCGTCCGACGGCATTGATTCTAGGCCCAAGCTTAAAACCAACGTCCTTTTCGTCTGTTGTTGTTATCTGTGCGGCCTGGCGTAGCTTGGCAAGAATTGGCCGTTTACTCCGCATCAGAGCCTCGATACCCATCTTGGCTAATTTGTGATTAACGCCATTTAATGGGACCACATCGCAAATGGTGGCCATCCCTGTTAGGGCTAAAATGTCTGTCCAGACGTTGTTGTCGATCTTATAATTCTGCAAATGCTGAGCAAGCTTGCGGAGAAGGACAAAGGTGATACCACAGCCGCAAAGTTCCTGGTAGTTCGGGTCCGGATGTAACTTGGGATTCAGAATTAAACAGTCCGGCATTTTGTCCGGTTGAACTTTATGATGGTCGGTGCAGATAAATGTCACGCCTCTCTGGCGGCACCACTCAGCCTCCATATTGGCTGTTATCCCGGTATCCATAGTTATGACGACGTCAGCTTTTTCCTGATCAACTAAATGTTGGATGGCTGCCAAATTAACGCCGTAACCTTCCTTAAACCTACAGGGTATATAATGAACAAAGTTTCTGTAGCCAATGGCGTTGAAGAACCAGATCCACGAGACGCATGACATAGTGCCATCGACATCATAGTCCGCATAAAGTGCAATTCGTTTGTTCTGTTCGATGGCGGCGGATACGGTGTCTAGAACTTCGAGCAGTCCATGATCGCCGTAGTCGAGTCGGTCAACCGTAGTGAATTCTCGCGCTGCCTTTACGATGTTGGCAACGTCATTCAGGGATGCCGGAATTTGGCGATGGTTGGGTATCCAATGTTTAAAGCGATGTCCTGCATTCATACGCCAGTTATAGATGCTCTGAGTCTTGACTGCAAAGGCAAGTCCTCGCACGACTTGTTTTTGGTCAAAAAATGGCCACAAGCTGGCTGAATTAATTGCGCCTGGCATCGATTCTATCGATAAAAATAAGTCCTTAGGCCGATCTGTGGTAATTAAGTCTAAGCGACCGATTTAAAAGAGATATCTCGCTTCAAGCACAATTAAATCGACCAGTTTAAAGGGTTTTCCACTAGATTCTCGGCAGTTTAAATGCTATCTCGACAGAACATAAAATTCTGGGGGTTTTAATGCTAAAGTTACTGATATTACTAGCAATGTTCCAATCGGCACAAGCGACAGCGTTTCCAATGACTTCAGCTAAGCGCAATGTAGAGGATTTCAGTGGTCTCGTGGCTGGCCAATATGATTTCGAAGGTATTGTGCAGCTTAGCAATTGTTCCGGGTCTTTGGTGCGCTTTGAAAACTCCCCGGCGACAGATGCGGCAATCATCATGACTAACGGTCACTGCGTCCCAGTCAATGGCGGTTTCTTGCAACCTAATGCTTTTATTTCGAATCAGTCAGTTAGCCGACAGTTTTCTCTGTTATCTAGGGATGGACAATCGCGGATCGGCACAGTGACGTCAACTAAACTCATCTATGCCACTATGACGGGAACTGACTTGGCATTGTATCAGTTGTCGGAATCTTACGAGCAGATCAGCTCAAAATACTCAGTTGATGCCTTAACTTTAACGGCGGAGCGTCCGGCCGAGGGTACAAAAATCGAAATCATTTCTGGCTATTGGCGCAGAGGCTATGAGTGCTCATTGGACGGATTTGTGTATGAATTACGCGAAGGTGGTTACACCTTTACTGATTCAATTCGTTATGAAGTGAAAGGTGGATGTAAAACTATTCACGGCACTTCTGGATCGCCGATCACCGCTGCTGGTACTCGTTTGGCCATAGGCGTCAATAACACCGGAAGTGACGATGGTGAGCGTTGTACGATGAATAATCCGTGTGAAGTTGACGAGCAAGGGCGCGTTCTTGCGGAAAAAGGTCGTTCCTACGGACAACAGACCCACCAATTGTATTCCTGCCTCAACATCAATAATCAAATTGATCTTGAGATGGAAGGTTGCAAGCTTTTCAAGAAATAGTATCTAGCTTGGAGATTATAGTTCATGGGTGCGCAATGGAAGCACGCTGGAAAGATGGATGCCGCTAACCGCAAGGGAAAATTAGTCGGTAAACTCGTTAAAGAAATCATGGTGGCTACAAAGATGGGGGGGACAGATCCCGCTTCTAACGCCAGGCTGCGCGCAGCGCTTGAGGATGCTCGGAAGAATTCCGTGACGAAGGACGCAATTGAGCGCGCAATTAAAAGGGGAGCCGGACAGACTGACGACGGTGTGACTTTTTCAACACTCACGTACGAAGGTTTCGCGCCGCACCAAGTACCTGTGATTGTCGAGTGTTTGACGGAGAATAACAATCGGACCGCAGGTGAGATCCGGGTTCTTTTTCGTAAGGGCCAACTGGGCAACAGCGGAGCGGTGGCATGGATGTTTGACCGCGTTGGTATCGTCGAGGCAACTATTCCAAAGGACAACATTGATATTGAAGAAGCTGCGATCGAGGCTGGAGCGCAAAATGTTGAATCTATGGACAAAGAAGATGTCCCTGAAGGTAATACTGGCGCAGTTTTTTATGCCGAACCAAGTGATCTCGACGCAGTGAACAAAGCCTTGACCGAAAGAAGCTGGGCCATATCGAAGGCCGAGCTTGGCTATGTTGCCAAGAATATGATTGATCTCGCTCCAGATGCGCGCAAGGAAGTCGAACAATTTCTGGGGGACATCAATGATTATGACGATGTTCACCGGGTTTACACGGCTATTCGCTAGTCATTCCAATAGTCAACAGATTGTCTAAAATTTTGTGGCGCCCAAAACAGCCGCGATCATCCTCGGCGGCGTATACTTTTATTGTTGATGGGTCTTCGCAAAGGCTCACCAAGAGGCTTGCGCACATTCTGCACGGTTTTAATGAGCAAACTAGTGCCGCGCCTTTGGGGATTTTGGTCTGATATTCATTCGTGTAGTTAACCAGCATGTTGACTTCAGCGTGCATCATTTGATTGCTGTGGTTCGTGTTTCTTGCGGCCATCAGGAGCCTGCCAGTATTGTCCAGTAAAATTGCTGCCACAGGACGATCACGATTGACTCGACTTCGATCTCCTTGGCTTGACTCCAGGCTTTTTGCAGTTTGGCAAGCGATGTGAAGAGCTTCGGTAATTCCCAAAAATGACTTCTCAAGATCTCTCAGCAAGCGTGCATCGTGATTGGCAGTTATTGGGCGTCCGATTTGGATCAAACGATTTGCTTTCGATTTGTCGCTTTCGAATGATTGATCTTCATAATATCGCTTTGCGCACACCTTAATGATATTCCTCTCCCACTCGGAAAGTTCATAATTGGTGAAAATGCTATTTCGGAGATGTCGAAATCGCTCAACGCCGAACTCTAAATTTATGCCGTTAATGAGTTGTACAATCGGAGTGTCAAAAAAATTGATCGTATCCATGTCGGGGTCGGATGTGCTGATTGACTCGGTATAAATAATGACACCGCCGGGACTGTGCAGCCAGGCGCACCTCGTTTTTGTTTCAGAGCTAGCATTTGCGGGCGTTGTCTTCATGAGAATGCGTTAAGTTTTCTGCAGAAAATTTAGTTGTCGCAGCATTGTTTGATTTCCTTAAAAAAATAAATAAAAAAACGGTGATTACGGGAGCATAGGGGTCCGATATTCGTTTTTTTTCGGCAAAAACTCATTAGTTTTTTTGATCTTAACCAAGGAATTTTTGAAATAAGCGCAATGCATGAAACAATTAAAAGACAAAATCATAGGTAGCAAAAAATATTGACGAAGGAGAAATCCATGGCATTACGTGGCGGAATCGTTTTGGCAGCACCGATGTTGTGTCTGATTGGCTTGATTGGCTGCGGAGCCAGGGACGAGGTCTCATCTCTGAAGTTTAGACCTTATGATCCAAACGCGAAAAATGTGTTTTTAGTGCTGGGGGCGCCTAACGGCTTAGCCGGAGTGCCGACCGATATTAGGGAGATGTCTGCTGTTCTGGGTGATGCGAGCAACGGCTATAACTGGAGTGTAATTACAAATGGCAACGCGCCGAAAAAATACATTTTGGACCAACTAACTGCTCAAGCAGCAGCCGTTGGTGAAAATGGTACGCTTGGGTTGTATGTAAGTGGACACGGAAGTCGTGATGGGAAGTTTATGACTGCTGATGGCATGCTTGGGTACGGTGAAGTGGCCCAAGCCATCTCCAGTGGTCGCGCTCAACCATTGCGTCGTCTCATGTCATTCAATGATTCTTGTTATTCTGGTCACTGGGTTGACGGAAATGGCTCTCTTCCGGTCGATATGACTACCTTGAATGAGCCAGCCGAGTTTTTTGCTGACCCAACACCTGAAGAAGCACAAGCATTAGCTGAAAATCAGGCTCAGATCATGTCGGATGAGATCATAAGTTCGAACGATAAATCAAAAGGCGATAAAATTGAGCAGTTTTTGACATTTGCTGCGTCAAAAAAGTCCCAAACAAGTTTAGATACCGGTCGTTCAAAAGGTGGCGCATTCACCTGGGCTTTACGTCAGACCTTTGCTTCTCTAAAGAAAGATAACGGTCAGGCAACCATGGGTGATTTTGTTAAAAAGACAGTCGATAAAACCTGGCAAGACACGAGACATCACTTGCCGGTTTATAAAGCTATTCCTGCCATGATGCTTGACGAGAAAGTTTTTGAATTTGCAGACTAATTTTTTGGTTGGTTCAGGCGTTCCCAAACAGTGAATGTGAATGGAAGCGGGGCATTTAGGTGTGCCTCGCTTTTTATTTGTCCAAATTCTTCGGTTGAAAGCTCTGGATAGAAGGTGTCTCCATCGATCGCCTTATGGATCACAGTCAAATAGATTCGGTCAGTGAATGGCAAGGTTTGGCGATAAATTTCTCCCCCACCGACAATGAAGCATTCGTCGCCCCATTGAGTACGAAGGTCTTTACAGGTTTGAATAGCATCGTCGACTGAGTGGCATTGGATCACGCCATCTGGCAGACGTAGCTGGTCAGTGCGACTGACAACTATGCTCACTCGTCCGGGTAAGGGTCGTCCGATTGAATCCCAGGTTTTTCGACCCATGATCATGGCATGACCCATGGTTGTTTTCTTAAAAAACTTAAAGTCTTCCGGGATATGCCAAGGCATGCCCCCATCGCGGCCGATAACTCGATTTTCTGATATGGCGACGATATGGCTGATGATCATAATTGGGCTCAGATGGCGACCGGTGCCTTGATGGCAGGATGCGGGTCATAGCCGACCAGTTCAAAGTCATCGTATTTGAAGGCGAAAAGATCTCTTACTTCGGGATTGATTTTCATGGTCGGCAGCGGACGCGGGTCACGCTTTAGCTGGGTTAGAGCCTGTTCCATGTGATTGGAGTAAAGGTGCGCGTCGCCAAGAGTGTGTACAAAATCTCCTAGCTTCAAACCGGTGACTTGGGCCACCATCATCGTGAGCAATGCATAGCTTGCAATATTGAATGGAACCCCAAGAAACGCATCAGCACTTCTCTGGTAGAGTTGGCAAGACAGTTTTCCTTCGGCCACATAGAATTGGAAAAAAGCGTGACAAGGGGGGAGGGCCATCTGTTCTATCTCTCCCGGGTTGTAAGCGACAACTATGTGCCGGCGTGAGTCAGGATTTGTCCGGATTTGCTGCACAACTTGGGATATTTGATCTAGGGTCGTGCCGTTGGGCCTCATCCATGTGCGCCACTGCGCACCGTAAACCCTTCCAAGGTTACCGTTTGCATCAGCCCACTCGTCCCAAATTGATACACCGTTGTCCTTTAGATACTTGGTATTGGTATCTCCGGCCAAGAACCATAGCAGTTCATAAATAATAGATTTCAAGTGGCACTTTTTGGTCGTTACGAGCGGGAATCCAAGGTTCAAATTAAATCGCATCTGATGACCAAAAACGCTCTTGGTCCCCGTTCCAGTTCGATCGGACTTCTCAACGCCCTCTTCAAGGATGCGGCTTAATAGATTGTGGTATTGAAGCATGACCTGGCCCCTTTCTCCTATGCGACGGTGTCATCCAACTTTGGGTAACAGTTTGTTGGTGTCCGCCCACGCGTAAATTATCGCTAGCTGATTGGCATCTTATCTAATTTTACAGACCAATCTAGCCATTATTTTTGGGGTGCCAAGTATCAAAAAGTTACATTAATTACAGAATGTTATGGGGATCTAAGTAAGCCTCTTAAAGGCGGCCCATGGTCGAAGGTCCCCGTGGCTCGTTTACGGTAGGGCTTTTTGAGGACTTATAACGCTCAAAAATGCTCGCGAACACCTCGCTAAGGTCCGCAACTTCTCCGGTGTGTTGACCCGCTAGCGCAGTGTTATCGGATGTTAAGCAGACTTCATAGTAGGTCAGACGGGGAGCAACGGAGGTGGCAGTCAAATTGTCAGGAAAAAATGTGTGCAGCGTATCTCTCATAGCGTCTCCTTTAGGGAATTGGTTAACACTGAGGTAGAAGCATTTTGTGTGCCAAATTAAATTAATGTTTCTTATAGCCGGCTATCTACGGACAACATTCTGGTTTTTCTGAAGAGCTCTGACATTGAATGAAATTATAAATCTCCTGAAGCTCTTCTTGAAGATTGAGGGTTAGATGTCGCAAGTGTTCGTAATTAGTCTCTGCACTAGCATTATTGCACGCGCTTTCAATTTGTTGACAAAGCTCAGAACAGCCTTTTGCGCCGAACATGGCGCAGGATCCCTTGAGTGCATGCGCAATTTCGGAAATTTGTAATGCGTCTTGGTCTTCAATAGCACGAAAAATGGCGGTAATCCTCCCGTCACTATTACTGCAAAAGCTCTGAGTTACTTGCTGAAGTTGACCAGCAGCCTGCAAGACGCGTCGCATGTTGTCGTAAACATTTCGATCAATGTTTGGCATGTTCGGCCTCGCGTCCTAAATCAATATCAAGTCTTTTCGCCATACGGTAGATATTCGCGCGATAGATTCCCGACATTCTTGCGGCTTCAGATAGGTTGCCATGGGCGGCATGTAAAAGGTCAGACAGGAACGAACGTTCAAATTCGTCCATTGTAGTTTTGTAATTGTAAGTTTTTGGGTGCGATTTGGCAGTTTTATCAGATGTTAGTATATTTGGGGCCTGCGGGAGCATAAGATCAATGGAGAGATGATCGCCAGTCCCAAGAACGACCGCCCTTTCGACGGCGTTTTGCAATTCACGAATATTACCGGGCCATTGGTATTGGGAAAGGAGATGCAACTCGTTTTCCCGTGGCATTTTTAAATGTTTTCCACACTTTCGGTTGTAAAGATCCAGAAAGTGCTCGACGAGTGTGGGGATGTCTTCCAGTCGATCCCGTAAGCTCGGGGCTTTTAGGGTGATGACGGCTATTCGGTAGTAAAGGTCTTCTCGGAATTTTTGCTCATTCATCATTTGTAGTAAATTGCGATTGGTCGCGCATACAATCCGTGATCGTAGTTTTACCGTTTGAGTTCCGCCAAGAGGGGTGAATTCGCATTCTTGAATGACCCTCAAAAGTTTGGCCTGGAGTGATGGTTGTAGTTCGCCAATCTCATCCAGAAAAATAGTCCCGCCGGAAGCCGTATCAAGGACGCCGCGCCGATCTTGCTTGGCATCGGTAAAGGCTCCACGCTTGACTCCAAAGAGCTCGCTTTCCAGTAGCTGTTCAGGGATGGCGCTACAATTGATGGCGACAAATGGTCCGGACGCCCCAGAGGCGCGGTGGATGCCTTGAGCGATTAGCTCTTTGCCTGTTCCTGATTCTCCGTTTATGAGGACCGTACTCTGAGTTGGTCCAACTTGCATAATCAACTTCGCTAAATCTAGAAGTGCCTTACTGCGCCCCTTCATCCCGCAATCGTCTAAAAATGTTTCAACTTGATCGTGCGTTGAAGCATCGGCGAACAGGGCCCTTATTTTAGGCGTTAAAGAATCGATTGGATCTGATTTTAGGAAAAATCCAGCCGCCCCATTACGAACTGCTTCAACCGCCTTGTCAATGCTACCGAAAGCGGTCATGACAACGATTTTTGCGGAAGAATATCTTGTGATATCACGTATTTTAGAAACTGCATCAATCGGGCCGAGTCGCATATCTAGCAAAATAAGGTCGATCGGTTTTTGATCAAAAAAATCTCTGGAGGGTATAGAGCTTAATGGAATTGGTTCAAATCCAATAGTTTTCAACGCGGCTGAGTATATGATGCGCGACTCTTCGGTATCATCAATAACCAGTGCAATACGGCGATTTCGGACTACGTGCATGAAAGTTCTTCCTCTTATAAAATCTTGATCCCAGTTCTACCTGTGCATCAGTTTGACACGTTTATTAACAAAAGTTCCGGCAGTTGTGCTGGTCTTATACAACGTACCTAGAGGGGTCAATGCGCTTAACTCAAGATGCTTCACAATGTGTTTACAAGTAGTAGCCAATCGATACGATTTGCTTATTATCGGTTATTTTGAATAAGGCACGCTTATACGCGCGAATTTTTATTTTTTTCGAAAACAAGCAGGATTCCCGTCAGCAGGAAGAAGACGCCAACTCCCGGTCCAAAAAGCCATGCAATCTTGACCAGGACAGCCGAATCTGGAGTGGATGTTGGCGTGTAACCACTGATAGCGAGTAATTTGCCTCCGAAGGCGATAGCGATGGCTCGCGCTGATTTTGCCATAAACTTCCAAAGACCAAAAACAACTCCCAGAGTTCCGGCTTCAATCTTTTGATCTTCCGCGGTATCGACCAACAGAGATTCCAGGAGGCCAGAGGAGCCTAGCAAACATCCTCCGACAACGGCCATCAAGTACGGTCCGTTTAATTGTCCTGCCGGAAACATGGGGTAGGCGATGCTACTGATGATGCCGAGAGCCGCTGTCCCATAGCCAATTAATGTCGTTTTTGAGACGCGCTTAGCTCCATAAACCCAGAAAGGTATGGTCGCACACAAGGTAAGAACAAAGACAATTAGGATTTTTCCAATGGCCTGGTCATCCAAGGCGAGTGTGAATCGGTAATAATACATGGCCAAAACACTATTTAGACCCTGAGCAAACGTCGCGATAAAAAAAGCAAGCATCAGTTTACCAACCTTGCCTCGCAGGAGGTCTCTTATTTTTACACTATTTTCTGGATTTATAGTTTTGGTGTCTACGCTGCGTTCGCGACACGAAAACAAAGTTACCGCTGTGGCAAATAGGCAGATCACGGCAATGATACCGGCAAAAGTTAATTCTGGACGGGTTAGTTTTATGCCGGATGCATTCAGAACTGCTGGCACGAGAATTCCAACCAGAAAGCCAAATAGTGTCATTGCAGAACGCCAGGCGTAGATGGCAGTGCGATTTTGTGTCGTATCACCCTGGAGCTCATTTCCGAGTGCCAAGTGCGGCACCGATACCATGCTCATGGCGGTATTTAATAAGATATTAAGTAGCGTCACTTCCCAGAAAATAGCCCAAGGGTGGTCCGGGTTTGCGATGGGTGTTAGGAAAAAAATAAACACGAAAGCTAATGCAAGTATTGGCGTTCCTGCAAAGATCCAAGGAAGCCGGCGCCCCCACTTTGTTCGAGTCTTGTCGGAGATTTTACCCACGATGGGGTCGGCAAAGGCATCCCACAAAATACCAATGCTCACGGCGTAGCCGGCCAAATCAGCGCTTAAGCCTATGGTGCTGCTCAGATAGATAAGTAGATAAAGCCGCAAGAAACTTTCGATGGCGCTGACGCCAAGCTCGGCAAAACCGTAGCCTACGTGTGTCAAAATTTTATGGGCGCCTTGGGTCATTTAAAATTATTTTTGTGGCTTTGTTAGCTAAGTTTCAATGAATTAAAAATCCAAACGGAGGCAACGCAAGTTAGAGCTAAAATCACCCAAAATCGCAAATTTGGCAGGAACGCTGGTGTTGTTCTAAGATAGTCTGCATATCCAGGTTTTGTTTTGGTCAGATTTTTTTCGAGCAGGTCCACGCCGCTGACTTTTTTGATGAAAAGTGTCATCGCGAGTGGACCGATCAACGTCAATGACGCAGCGACACCATAAGGTATAGCAAAACATCCTAGTCCCCACCACTGCAGTGCATCGCCAAAATAGTTTGGGTGTCTGGTGATCGACCAGAGTCCTTCACGCAGTAGCTTACCCTTGTTGGCTGGATTGCGTTTAAAGGAAGCGAGTTGCCAGTCACCGCCGGCCTCGAACATAAATCCTGTAAGCCATACAACCAAGCCCACAATACTGAGGTTGGTCAAATTACCAACCTCAGGGTTAGACATGACGAAGATCACGGGCGCAGCCACGATGAGCATGAGTAGTCCCTGCAGGGTGAAGACACTTAAAAAGCTGTACCACCAAAAACGCGCTCCATGATGATTGCGCATTTCCACATAGCGGTAGTCTTCGCCATGGCCTTGGTTACGGAAATGAATATAAAAGCTCAGTCTAAGTCCCCAGACTGTGACCAGTGCTAAAACACTATATCGGACTGGTGAGATCGCCTCGGCTGGTACCAGAAGGTGTAAGACCCAGGTAATCAGCACAAAGCCTGCACCCCAAAAACGGTCAACGATGCTGGCATCTCTTGTCACAAGGCTAAAAACCCACAGGCACACCATCATGGCAAAAACAGCCACACTTGAGATTTTGTAGGCTTCAACGATTTCCATCGAGGGCTCCAGTTTTGAGGCTTAAAAAGTGTGCATTTGGTCAAGAGTGTTATCAGTTTAAAGCATCTCATACGGCGGAACCAGAGATTTGTCGTAAAAATCAGTGGTTTTCAGCAAATAGTATTTCCCCATCGCGGATTCGGACTTTAAACTAACCGCTCTGGTATTTTTGGCGCAACGGCGGGTAGGAAGTATGGCAAAGATCGCAATCATTGGTGGCGGAATCTCTGGAATGACCTCGGCGTGGTTATTATGTGGCCGTCACGATGTCACCCTATTTGAGGCCAATGATTATTTGGGCGGACATACTCACACCCACGCCCTTGAGGCAGATGGTAGGAAGTGGTTGGTGGATTCTGGATTTATCGTCTTCAACGATAAAACTTATCCTAACTTCAGGCGACTTCTCGATATTTTGGAAGTCAAGGCGCGACCAACCACCATGTCTTTTAGCGTTAAGTGTGTGACTGAAGATCTTGAGTACAATGGGACGTCAATAAACGCGTTGTTTGCGCAACGGAGAAATATTCTCAGACCAAAGTTTTGGCGCATGATCAAGGGAATCATGGCTTTCAATGAAGAGTGCAAACGGCTTTTGCGATTTGATCCGACCGATGAAACTCTGGGTGACTTTTTGACGCGACTGAAATTTCCAAGTGAGCTGGCCACTTATTACATAAAGCCGATGGCTGCCGCGGTTTGGTCCTGTGGAACCGCGCGTATTGATGCGATGCCCATACATTTTTTGGCAAGATTTTTTGAAAATCATGGTTTTTTAAATATCGATGACCGCCCGCAGTGGTTCACTGTCATGGGCGGCTCGCAAACTTATGCACAAAAAATAGCGGCAAGACTTGGGCCATCTTTGCGGCTAGTAGCTCCTGTCGTCGGGGTTTCAAGACAATCATCCGGTGTACTTGTTGAGACCAAAGACGGAGGCTCGACTTTGTTTGATGAAGTTATATTCGCATGCCATAGTGACGAGGCCAGAGCCCTTTTGAAAGATCCATCCGAGCAAGAGTCGGTTGTACTTGGTGATATTGCCTACGGTGAGAACAAAATTGTCATGCACACAGACACAAGGCTAATGCCAAAGCGTAAACTGGCCTGGGCAGCTTGGAACTATAGTTTGTTCGATCACGCTACTGACGAAGTTGCGGTCACATACAATATGAATATTTTGCAGGGACTATCTTGTCAGACCCAGTTTTTAGTTAGCCTAAACTGCGAAAAACATATCGATCCGTCAAAGATTATTAAAAGAATCAGCTATTCCCATCCCATTTATACCACGCGTACCGTCGCCGCTCAGGCAAAGCATGGGAGTATTTCTGGGGTCAATCGCACGCATTACTGCGGAGCTTATTGGGGTAATGGTTTCCATGAAGATGGGGTCGTCAGCGCCATTCGTGTCGCAAAAATGATCGACCCACGTTCGGAGCTTTGACCTGATGTCAATAAGTAGCGAATCTATTTTTACCAATGCGATCTACTCGGGCAAAATCCGCCATGAGCGTTATGTGGATGCAAAACACCGTTTTGACTACCGGATGTTTTGCTTGTGGCTCAAAGTCTCTGAAATTGATCAACCAGCACAAAGATGGCCGGGTGTTGGGCGAGGGGCGTTTGGAGTTGTCACTGTCAGAGCTCAAGACTATATGGCTGGACGTGCAGAAAAAACTTTAAATCACCGTCTTAAAGCAGAGATTCAGGATAAAACAGGACTTGTTTGGGAGGGCGAAGCCTATCTCCTCGCTCAGCCGCGTTACTTTGGTTTTGTTATGAACCCCCTATCTTTATACTACTGCTACCATTCGGGTGGGGGTCTGGCTTTTGTGGTCGGAGAAATCACGAATACGCCTTGGGGCGAACGGTACTGCTATGTCTTTTCCATAACGGATCAAGATGGCCAGAGGGCTGACACATTTGAACTGCCAAAAAAGTTTCATGTCTCGCCATTTTTACCCATGAATATGCAGTACACTTGGCGATTCACCAAACCCGGAAGCCGCCTTGCAGTGGGTATTTGGAACCATAAAGATGGCCGGCTTGATTTTGAGGCCCATATGACCCTTGAAAGGGCGAATCTAAACTGGTTTAACATGTCGATAAATATAATAAAAATGCCGTTAATGACCTGGAAAATCTGGTTCGGCATTTACCTCCATGCTGGTATACTCTACGCGATCAAGCGCGTAACTTTTTATTCCCATCCAAAAAAATCAAGTAACGATAAGGGAGCGTCTTAGGTGAGTGTGACAATTGATAGGACTGGTATTTTAGCATGGGGCGGTGAATGGTTGTCAAAGCCTCTTAGGCTCCTTGTGCTAAAGCAATTGGCAAAAATTAATTATGGCTGCATCACAGTATCCGAAGGGGCGAGTATTACGGTTCTCGGAGAACGACGTGACGGCGAGCCTCATGCGACGCTCAGGGTTGAGCGCCAGTGTATCTGGGAGCGTGTGGTATTCGGCGGAACTATTGGTGCGGCTGAATCTTATATGGACAAAGATTGGTCCACGGATGACCTTGTTGCTTTGATTCGAATCTTTTGTGTCAATCGGGATGTGATGGAGTCCATGGAGGGCGGGCTAGCCTGGCTCAAGTGGCCCGCGATCAAGGTGTGGCACCTTGCGCGACGAGATACGATTGAACAAGCTCGTAAAAACATCTCTGCGCACTACGATCTGGGGAATGAATTTTTTGACGCTTGGCTGGATCCCTCAATGGCCTACAGCTGTGGAATATTCACGAAGGAAGACTCAACCATGCTTGGCGCCTCGTTGCGCAAAATCTATACTTTATGTGAGAAATTAAAGCTTGGCTCCAATGATCATCTGCTTGAAATCGGATCTGGCTGGGGAGCCTTGGCAATTTTTGCTGCTAGTAATTACGGCTGTAAAGTAACAACGGCAACCATCAGCAAAAACCAATTTAATCATGTACGCGCCGAAGTCAGACGTCTTAAGCTTGAACATCTAGTTAATCCTGTGTTCTGTGACTACAGAAAGCTTGAAGGAAAATTCGACAAAATTGTTAGCGTAGAAATGATCGAAGCTGTTGGTCATCATTATTTTGATACTTATTTTGACAAAGTCAGCAACCTTCTGAAGCCGGATGGCCTTGCGGCAATTCAGGCAATCACCATTCGCGATCAGGCTTATGAATATGCGATCCGCAATGTTGATTTTATCCAGCGATATATTTTTCCCGGCAGCAATATTCCATCTGTCGCAAGAATGATGGAATCTGTGCGTGATAAGACGGATATGAGCCTTTCGGGCTTTGAGGACATTACAGATCACTATTGCCTGACTCTTCAGCAATGGCGTGCAGCATTCTGGCGGGCTGAACCCAAGCTTCGATCCATGGGGATGAATGATCATGGACTGCGAATGTGGGACTACTATTTTGCTTATTGTGAGGGGGGATTTGCTGAAAAAGTGATTGGCGTCTGCCAGTTCGTACTAAGTAAACCCCGATGCAAGTCAAATTTGATTTCAGGAGAAAGCCAATGATTTCCGGTATTGATCTAGCTGAGCGTGGATTGGCCCCAGATTCGTTAGTTCGAGCTGGTATCAAACGTTTACTCAAAGATCGTCTCAAGGAGTGCCAGGGGCAATCGGGTGAATCCGCTTGGGATCAGGCCCGAGAGTTTTTCGCCGCGATGAATCGAGCGCCTTTAGCACTGCATACGGCCGATGCTAACGCGCAGCATTACGAGGTTCCGACTGAGTTTTACGATTATTGTTTGGGGCCACGTAAGAAATACAGCAGCTGTTATTTTAATACCGGTCGGGAAAGTTTGGCTGAGTCGGAAGAATTGATGCTTGAAAAAACTTGTCAACGAGCTGAACTCCGCGATGGTCAAGCAGTTCTTGAGTTAGGGTGTGGATGGGGTAGCTTGTCCCTTTGGATGGCAGAACGTTTTCCCAAGTCGTCCATTACGGCGGTGTCAAACAGTCGAACTCAGCGTGAGTATATTGAGAAAAAGGCTTCTGAAAAAGGCATCAGAAACCTCTCTGTGATCACCTGTGATATGAATAACTTTACAACCGACCGACAGTTTGACCGAGTGGTGTCAGTTGAGATGTTTGAGCATATGCGTAACTGGCAGCTGCTGTTTGAGAAGATTTCCACATGGCTAAAACCCGACGGCAAGCTTTTCTTCCATATATTTGTCCATCGCTTCTACACGTATCCTTTTGAGACTGATGGGGATGATAATTGGATGGGTCGGCATTTTTTCACTGGGGGAATCATGCCTGCCTTTGATTTGCCGCTAAGGTTCCAAGAACACCTAAAGATTGAGTCACAATGGTTGGTTGATGGTCACCACTATGGTCAAACTGCGGAGCTTTGGCTTAAAAATCTGGATGCCAATCGTGCGCGCGCACTTGAGGTTTTTCGCCAAAATCCCAACCCACAAGGTGACAGTCCAACCGTGATGCTTAACCGATGGCGGATATTCTTTATGGCCTGTGCAGAGTTGTGGAACTATGAACATGGCCGCGAATGGTGTGTTGGCCATTATCTTTTCTCTCGACGTGGATAGACATGTCAAAAGATAGCGGCATTAAAAGTGTATTGAAGGAAAAACGCTCGTTTAAAGCGTCCAGGCAGTTTTCTAAGCGGGCGCATCTCAGTAGCTTTGCTGCCTATCTTAAACTTTGGAAAAGCTCGATTAAAAGTCCAGAGAAGTTTTGGGGTAAGGCTGCCACTGAGCACCTAGAATGGATGCGTCCTTTCAAGAAAACCTTGATTTGGAAGGCGCCCTTTGCGCAGTGGTTTATTGGTGGAAAGCTGAATGTGTCAGTTAATTGTTTGGACAGACACTGCAGGGGACCACTGCGTAACAAGGCAGCCTTGATTTGGGAGGGTGAGCCTGGTGATAGTCGCGTTTTGACCTATCAAGACTTGCTTCGTGAAGTTTGTAAGTGCGCCAATGCTCTCAAGCAGCTTGATATCCATCCCGGCGACAGAGTGGCGATCTATATGCCGATGATACCGGAGGCTATCATAGCCATGTTAGCGTGTACGAGAGTTGGCGCCATGCACACGGTTGTCTTCGGCGGATTTTCTAGTGATGCCCTTGCGGAGAGAAGCAATGATTCTGGGGCTAAGTTAATTATTACTGCAGATGGCGGGTGGCGTAAGGGTGCAGTGGTTCCATTGAAGAATCATGTTGATTTGGCGCTTAAAAAAACAACATCCATACAATCTGTCTTGGTTGTCAAACGGGTTGGCATGGAAATGGCACCCGTTAAGATGCAAAGCGGTCGTGATGTTTGGTGGCATGATGTTGTTGATGTGCAGCCACGAGACTGTATGCCGTTTGCGGCTGACAGTGAACATCCGCTGTTTTTACTTTATACGTCGGGTAGTACGGGCAAGCCTAAAGGGATACTGCATACCACGGCAGGATACCTTTTGGGGGCAACGCTATCCGCCAAGCTGGTCTTTGATTTAAAACCAGATGACGTATTTTGGTGTACTGCCGATATTGGGTGGATCACCGGTCATAGCTATTTGGCCTATGGTCCTCTGGCCAACGGTGCAACTGTTGTCATGTATGAGGGTGCGCCAAATGTTCCCGATTGGGGGCGTTTTTGGGATATTATTGAAAAATACCGGGTCTCTATTTTTTATACTGCTCCTACAGCAATCAGAGCTTGTATTCGAGCTGGTGATCAATGGCCCAAAAAGTATGATTTATCGAGTCTGCGCTTACTTGGAAGTGTCGGCGAGCCCATCAATCCTGAAGCTTGGATGTGGTACCGGGAAGCGATTGGGGCTAATCGCTGTCCCATCGTTGATACTTGGTGGCAAACTGAGACTGGTGGGATCATGATTTCTCCCATTCCTGGGGCCATACCTCAGGTTCCTGGCTCTGCGACCATGCCTTTTCTTGGTGTAGATGCGGAAGTTGTGGACAAAGATGGTGATCCGGTTCCGCGCGATCAGGGTGGATTTTTAGTCGTTAAAAAACCATGGCCCAGTATGTTACGCGGGATTTGGGGTGATGAGAGCAGATTCAAGCAAGCGTATTGGTCGCAGATCCCCGGATTTTACTTCACAGGTGATGGTGCGAGGCGAGATAAAAAAGGCAATTTTTGGATCATGGGACGAATTGATGATGTACTAAATGTCTCGGGGCATCGTTTGAGTACAATGCAAATAGAAAGTGCGCTTGTAAGCCACGATTATGTTGCTGAGGCTGCTGTCGTTGGTCGGCCAGACGATCTCAAAGGAGAAGCCGTGGTCTGTTTTGTCAGCCTAACATCGGGGGTTAAGCCGTCCGAGGTCGTTAAAGCTGAGCTTGTCTCTCATGTGACCAAAGCAATTGGAGCCCTTGCGCGTCCAGACGAAATCCGTTTTGCTGACGCCTTGCCCAAGACACGTTCTGGCAAAATCATGCGGAGGCTTTTACGGGATGTGGCAGCCGGCCGTCATTCAGTTCAGGATACATCGACCCTTGAAGATCTCTCTGTATTGGCTCAGCTCCGTCAGGACGAAGACTAAAAAAAATTCCGGTCGATTGGACCGGAATTTTTTTGATCTAGAGATTATTAATTCAGATCTAATTAGTTTCCGCCGCACAGACTTTGAAGTTTGCTTGGCATGCCGCCGACGCTCTTGTCGACCACTTTGCCGCTACGGTCAATTAGGATCACAGTCGGAGTTGCGGTGACGGATGTACCAACAGCCGTTGCAAACTTGGAGTGGGTATACTCATAGGAGGAGCTTGCAGCGTGGGACCCTCCCGCAGCGTCAATCCAGTCCTCAAGTTGTCCGGTAGGCACCAGAGTCACAAACCGGCATTTTCTTCCAGCCATCATTCTTTGGAATGCGGTATCTTGCTCCAATTTTTTTGCAAGGGAGACGCAAGGTCCACATCCGGGGCGTGAGAAGTCGACTACGAGGTACGGGGTTGTAAAGATCGATGCAAGCCCAACGTTGCCGTTACTTCCTTTCATGGTGACATTGAGGCTAGCCGGCAGGTTGGAGGGCTGTGGTTGCGGAGCTGGCTGCGGTTGTGGTGTTGGTTGTGGTGTTGGTTGTGGTTCAGGTTGCGGCTCCGGCTGAGGAGAGGGGCTTGGAACGGGTAGTGCTTCTGGTAGACCTATTCTTCGTCCCTCATCAGTTAATGCCAAGCTTATACGCACGGCAATTCTATCGTCGCGTGTCTGATCGGCAGTGATCTGTGTTGACTGACTTGGAGCATAATAAACTGCTCCAAGGGTCTGCAGATTAAATCCATTTCCAGCTTCTTCAAATTTTCCTAGCTCGACCCTTAGATCATAGTCACAGCCCTTGATGATTTTTTGCTGAATGGCCGGCATACCATCAATTTGTAAGACCTGCTCAATGGAAGAGCCTTTTGTACAACTTGCTGGGTCGGTCGGCTTAATTGAAACTCTTACGCCGGTCACAGGTGTTTGACCGTCGGCAGTTTTGAGGGAGCCCACGGCAGGCATGTTCATTTGAACTGATGATAAACGCGAAGAACTTTTGCCGCCCACTTGTTGAGGGTTCGTCGGTGGCACGCATCCACACAACAAGCCGAACGCCAGTAGATAGACGGCACTTGCTGTGAAGCTGGGAGCTAGCACATGATTTCCTCATCTGAATTTGGTATTAAAGTACATAAGTTCCCCCCAGACCAGCATGGTTAATTTTAGTGTCAGAGTCCAGTGAATTATACTGGCCGAAGAAAATATAGATCTCAGGCACCATTTCTGTGACCGGACCGCTTACAAACCTGTAGCGAAGCCTACCCTGTAGCATCTTGCTATGGCGATTCAGCAGCTCAGATTCAGCGGAACGAGGTGTCTCTTGTTCAAAATGATCGCGAGATACGAATGCAGCAAGCACTTGATCACTCAGGTGTTGATGTAGCTGAATTTCCAATTCTCTTGCTGACACCTTGCCATAGTCGGTGGCCAGGCCAACCTTGCTTGAGTCTTCATACGCAGAACTTTTTAAATGAATCGCTGTAGCGGTGGCGTTTAAGAAATAACGACCTTCCAAACTGGCTGATAATGCATCTGGACGATTTGCGGCGTTAATTTTTGAAACACTACCAAGAAGCATCGATTGAGGAGTTGCAAGCCATGTTAAGTTTAATGAATAGCGGCTGCCTTGAACTCGGTCAGGCGTTAAAACGCGACGGCTATCTGTGTCCAGGTAGCTTCGCGCCGGCATGGAACTATCGTTCCGTAGAGCTTCGAATTCGGTTAGTAAGGTCGCTTTGTTCCACCACTGTCCAACGCGAATTGAATACCACCGGCTAAGACTATTTTTAGAATCGGTCGTTGACTGGCTTGAATATCCGTAGTTAAAACCGATTGAAGATAGCTGGGAGAAGGTTTGACTTAGACCAATGCTGGCTCGGCGCTCAAGGGTAATGACTTCAGAGGGAGTATAGAGTGACGGGGAGCCGGATCTGATGAATGTTCCACTGGCCTGAATTTGCGACAAATGACCTTCCCCTGGATTCGCGAAAAACTCGCCGCTGGTCACTGCAGCTAGAGAAAACATATCATGGAATCGATTGTCTCCCTGAAATCTAACATAGGCACCCTCAGCCCGAGTCTCCGTTGCTGAGCCGGCATTTGCGATATCTGCTGCCAGGAATGTCAAACATATTATGTAGCGTCTTCTTAGCATTCAATCGATTCCTTAACGACAAGTTGGGCAGGCGCCGCCGCTGCTACCGCCAGCACTTACAGTTGAGCGTTCAAACGATCGAGCGGGGAGTGAGTGTAAGCTGTCGGCCATGATGGATGTCTTAGCAGGGTCCATGGTGGGATCGAGCAAACGCCCCTTATTGAGGCTAAGCCCGGGATAGACGCAGGAACTGAGCGTCAAGCTAACCGCAAATAGTAATGTGATTTTTACGAGCATTAATCACGCCTCTCCTGATTATTTTTTTGATAGGAATTCGATGTCTGATTTTGTTGGGTGACCCTTGATGCGTTTGACCACAGCACCAGCTTTATCGACAACAATCATGTATGGGAGACTTTCAACGCCGTTAGGCTCAGCAAATCCAGCTCCAGATGCGTCAAGATAACTGACTGGTAGAGCGCTTTTGGCTTTTTCTTCCTTATTGGCAAAAAACTTCATGGCAACAACCTTCGTTTCATCCAACGAGACGGTGACGTATCCAAGCTTTGAATTTTTACCTAAGAGGTCCGTCATCTGACCCATGACAGTTCCGCAGCCTGTACACCAGGATGCCCAAAACTGGATCACCGTCAGGGACTTCTTACCGGTGTCGCCTGCGAAGGCGCCTGAGCCTGTAAGGCCCGGCAATGGAGCTTTTGGGAGTTTAAGTTTTTCTGCGGTTGTGGAGCCTGCAGCCAAGCCAGGATCAGAGAGCAGCAACCATCCGAAAGTGATAGTTGCAAGGATGCGAATTGTTTTTTTTGTAATGAACATTCACAGAGCTCCCATGCTTAGGTTATTTCAGCGCAGCTGCAACAGCTTCGTCAACTTTCAGGTAGGCTTCACCCATATTTAGGACTTGCCCAAGGCCCTGCTGATTGACGAGGATATAAAGACCAAAAAACTGTGAACGATTGGCTCGAATCGCTTTTAGCACGGGCGCAGAGCTATCAACTTCGGTCACATAAGGCGCGCCATTGGCGTACTGTCTTGTAAAGTCTGTGTACGCAGATGCTGGATATTCACTAAACGGGTTGGGGAACATAACAACTCGAGCCACTTTGGAACCGTATTTTGCAAGTGCCTGTCCCACATACGGCGACTCGCTCTTACACGGTATGCAGTCCGTGCCAGAAAATTGGAACACGGTGAGCTGCGCGGAATTTCGCCGAGCGATGTCGGCAAGGGAAATTTGACTCGATCCACTGACCACAATTAATCGGTTTGCGCCAATGTCTTTAAGTGATTGGGAGGTTGTCTTATCAACAGATTCATTTTGCGGGGGCTTTTGAGGACTTTGTGCCTGCTTAGAGGGCATACAGCCTTGAAGAAAAAACGCGAGAGCGATAGTCGAACCGAGCCGAATAATCATTAGGTCCCCCAAACAAAAGTGTCAGCGAAATAGCCGAAGCTATTATAGCAAATCTTATACCGTTCCGGACCTTGCCGTAACCAATTGAAAATATTACTATAAGATCAAGTCGTGACGCCCTCTTGGCGTCACTGGTCTTGACAGTGTTTAAGGTTCATTCAGTTGAGTTGGATATGGGCGCGCCGAGGCCCGGCCGCCTACCCAGCCGCTCGCGCAGTCCACCGGTTCAGTGGTTGTTGGGGTCTGGCAGGCCTCGAAGCATTGAAAACGTATAAATTCCAGTGCGGTGACCGTCATTGAATTGGATGGTTAGAGCGTATTGTCCAACGGATTCAATTTTTAGCGGTCGAACGGTTTCGGGGACCGATTCTGGCCTTAGAATCGGCTCATGGGTCCACTCGTCTATACATGTGGCACACGGGCATTTTCGGCGCAAGTCCACCACGTCAAATTGGGATTGGCGGTTGTCGGTCCAATGAATACTTAGCGTGCGTTCGTCAACTTGGGAAATGCTTTTGACACGTGGTGAAGGTCCCTTGGATGTTTTATGTTTTGTCTGGGAATGGTCTACTGCTGTCATAGATTTTATTGCCTCGTTACCTGCATGTTATTTTGACTTAAGATTGCCAATCCAAGGAAAAATGGTTTAAGGCATCTTTGTAGGCCTCGTGAATTATGGATACTTGCGATGCGACGGCCCCTGATATTTCCCGGTAAGCATTCGCTGCCACAGACTCGGGGTTTGAAACTACGACGGGGATCCCGCGATCACAGGCTCCAGCTACTGTTGTTTCAAGAGGGATATCGCCGAGAAAACTGACACCGAATTCGCCGGCGACTCTGCGTCCCCCGCCATCTCGGAAAATATAATGTTTCTTTGTACAACCATCACACACAAAGTAGCTCATGGTTTCCACCACGCCGAGTACTGGTACTTTCATCGTGTCAAACATGGCAATGGCTTTACGCACGTCAATCAAGGCAACATCTTGTGGTGTAGTTACCACTACAGCCCCGGTGATCGGAGCGGTTTGTGATAGCGTTAACTGGATGTCTCCGGTGCCCGGTGGATAATCGATAATCAAATAATCAAGTTCTCCCCAGTTAACTTGGGTCAAAAACTGCTTGATGACACCAGACACCATCGGACCGCGCAAAATGGTGGCCTTGTCGCCGCCAGCAAAAAGTCCAATGGACATGATTTTTACTTTTCCAGCAAGGGGCGGACTGATCAAATTGCTGTTAGACTGCTGGGGTTTATCAGGCTTTGTCATGTGAGGCACAGACGGTCCATACACATCGGCGTCAAGTAGGCCAACGGTGGATCCGCTGGCGGCCAAAGCGTACGCAAGATTTACCGCAGTAGTTGATTTTCCAACGCCGCCCTTACCAGATGCGACAGCAATAATGTTGCGCACGCCGCCAAGGCTGGCAGCGATTGCACTTCCAGCCTGCGTAACTTGTCCGCGGGTTGTGGCGGTCATATTTACTGTGACTTCACCCATGCCAGGAATCTTGCGCAAGATTTCCTCAGCCTGAGCACGCATTTTATCCTTAACAGGGCAGGCAGGAGTGGTGAGGTTAATATCAAGGCTGACATCAGAACCATTCATTTTAATATTCCGCACGAAGCCTAATGACACAATGTCCTTGCCCAGATCCGGGTCAATGATTGCGCTAAGACTTTGCAGGATCGTGTCGTCGTTGATTTTGCCAGGGCGTCCTGTAATTTTTTCGTGAACCGATTTCAATAAACTCATGCTTGGTACACCGTAACTTAGAGATTAATGTTCATGTTCTTCCAGAAAACGTTGCGCTTGAATGGCCGCCTGACAGCCAAGACCAGCGGCAGTGACCGCTTGCTTGAACACAGGATCAGCAATATCACCCGCAGCAAAAACACCTGGTGTTTTTGTGGCTGTATGGTTAATTGTTTTGATGTAGCCGTGATTATCAACATCAACCCAAGGCAAAAAGATATCACTATTTGGCTTGTGACCAATGGCCATAAAAAGGCCGTCAACTTTCAGCTCTTCTTGTTTGCCATTCTCCAGATTTTCGATCAAAAGTCCTGTCAGACCGGAGTTGTCTCCTAGTGGTTTTTTAACCGACCAAGGCGTCATGATTTTAATTTTGGGGTTGTTCAATACTCGGTCGACCATGATTTTTGAAGCGCGAAATTCGGCGCGTCGGTGAATCAAATAGACTTGAGAGCATAGTTTTGATAAATAATTGGCCTCTTCCATCGCGCTATCACCGCCTCCAGTGACGGCTACCACCTTATTGCGATAAAAGAATCCATCACATGTGGCGCAGGTAGAGAGGCCTCTTCCCATGAGTTCAGACTCGCCAGGTAAGCCGAGAGTTTTAGCCGTGGCGCCCGTGGCGATAATGACCGCTTTTGCTTTGATCTCCTTTTGATCAGCCCACAATTTAAAAGGCTGCTTTGAAAAGTCGACCTTAGTGATGGTTTCGTAAATAATCTGGGTACCGAAACGTTCGGCCTGCGATGTCATCTCGGTCATCAATTTTGGACCCATAATGCCGTGTTCAAAACCTGGAAAATTTTCGACTTCAGTCGTTGTGGTCAACTGGCCGCCATGCATAAAGCCGGCATAAATGACCGGCTTTAGATTGGCGCGAGCTGCATAGATGGCAGCCGTCAGGCCAGCAGGTCCGGTTCCGATAATCACAACGTCATGCATACCACTCACTCCAAAGTTAGCTCGGTCGAAAGCTTTAAAAATTCAGACGCCCTCGATCATACGGAAGTCACTGGTTTTAGGCAAAGTTTAAAGGTTACTCGCGCACGTGAAAGCTTACTGGCAAGAGTGAAATCTAGTGCATAAAATAGGCAATTTCTGGTGTGTGATTCTAAGGTTTTAATCAGAGGATAATGTTTTATAATTTACCAATGGGGTGCTATGCTTTTGAAGTCCAGGGTTTATTGTCAAAACTGCCCCCTGTGCCCGCATAAATTTGAGAGGGTGTCGGTATGTTGCGCTTTTTGATTTTTATCAGCAGTTGCTTGGTTTTTTTACAAGCTTGTGTTTCCGTCAAAGTGGACAAAATTGACGCAGTTGACGGTTTTGATTGGGAGACTTTGAAGCGCGACCTCATTGTGATGACTCCGCTGCTTGACCTTAGAGGGCAGGTTCAACATCCACCCGGCTACGATGCAGATGTCTTGCCTTTCAGTCAGAAACAATCGGTCGCGTTTGCGGAAGTTTTTAAGCAGCGGTTTTTTAAGTTGCGCAAAGATATTCAAGTTTTTGGCGCTGGCGGAGCGTTTGATGGTATCGCCAAAATTGCAATTCTACCAGAAATTTCTCGTAAGGTGCTGGCGAAAGAAGCACTGTCTTTGTCTGATCAGAGATTACTAAACCGTGCCCGCCAGGATAAAAGATTCATTTTTTTCTTTAATTTTGCGGAAGAGAAGCTTCATTTCGAATACTCGATGACGATCCCAATGGACGCCAATGGTCTTTATGTTGAAAAACATTACGATGCGAAGCGAACAATGATCTTAAAATTTGCGCTTTGGGATGCCAAAGAAGCTAAGACGGTTTTTATCTCTGAAAAGATTCTAGAGCCTTTCACGCGGAATAATATTCTCGTTAGAACCGGTCTTTCTCCGCTGGCTGTCAAGGGTGGGAAGGGGCAGTACGACTCCGCAAGAGATCCTGATGTCTATGACCGTATGGGGACTGACAGTTTGGAGGACGAACTCCGTTATCACAAGGGGCGCTTCCCCACAGTTTTCCCTCGCAGGGAGCCTGATTTTACAGGTAGTTTTGACGATTTCATATTGTCATTACCGATCAAAAAGTCTGAGCAAAACCTCATCGAATACGAGAATTTTACCTTTCATAGGCCCGAGTTGACCTTAAGAAATTCAGAGATGGGCTCCGACTCCATGACAAGTGTCTTTCTTGGCTCGTCATCGATTATTTATAATCGTTATCGCGTGGGTTTAGGTGTGGAATTAGGTGGTGCATCCAACGACGTGAGGCATGATGGAAAAGATTACGAAATTAGTAAGTTTTGCTTTTGCTTGACGACTGATCTTGAGTGGGAGCTTACGGATTACATTAGATTGTTAACGGGTAGTATTTTAGGAGCGGGTAATTTTGGTATTACCCAAAAAATTGATGACCAGCTAGTTGGGGAAACGTCAGGCGAAAAACCAGAGACGTCCGATGGTTTTTGGTACGCAGCTCCCCGTATCAGGCTTGTTTTCGGCGAGAAAGAAGGCGTCCAGTTTGGTCTTGGTGCTTTCAAGCAGTTTTATGCCGGCTTGGTAGAGCCGCAGATCACAAAAAACAGCCCCGGTACTTGGGGGGCTGAGCTGTCTTTGATGGCGACATTTCGCGGATTTTAATTGAGAAGAAAGACGTGTCAACATGACTTTTCGGACATTTACGTATCCTATAAAAATTCTTGAGCACCACCTTGATGCTTACGGCCACGTGAACAATGTCGCTTATGTTGATTTTTTTGAGCAGGCGCGCTGGGATATGGTCACAGCCCAAGGTTGTGGCTTGGAATATGTAAAACATGCGGGGGTAGGGCCCGTTGTTTTGGAGCTTAACTGTAAATTTAGACGGGAGTTGCGCTTAAGGCAAGACGTCGTTATTCACAGTAGGCTGCAGTCTTGGCGTGGAAAAATTGGTGTCATGTCGCAGATGATCAAGGATGCCTCGAATGAAAATTTTTGCGAGGCACAGGTCACATTTGGATTGTTTGATCTAAATTTAAGAAAGCTTGTCGCGCCCAATGAGCAGTGGAGTGCCGCACTTGGTATTTAATTCATTGAAGCGAATTACGGCCCACTGTAGCCGGGCAAAGAGCTGGCAGCAGTTGTTTTTGCGAGTTTTAAAGCCTCTTCAATAGCTTTTTCATAGTCGTTTGCCACAAGATCCGGATCGATGCGAGGGCGATAAAAATTAGCCCAGTAGAACTCTTGAAATAGAAGGTTGATTTTGTTATTCGCACCGCGATCTTGAGCATCCTCGGCCAGATTTCGGTAGGGATCGTCAGCCAATTCAGATAAGGTGGTTGGCAGGTTGAGTGGGCTCTGGGGGCCATGACCATGGGCATCGTAGAGCCACACCATCTTTTGGTCGATCATTTTCTGCCAGAAATCCGCCATGGAAAGCTGTGAATAATCAGCAATAATTTTGCACTCAAAATCTAGCTCACCGGATTCAAGCAAGGCCCGTGCACGATGATGGCCATCTACCAAATAAAAGACGTCCTCGGGCCCCTTCACGATCAGCCCCGGGTTTTTGAAAAAAACTCGCGGAGGCGGGCTTTTTCCTTTACGGGAGGAATCAATAGTCAACTTTTTCCGTTGAACGTCACGGTAGCCCACGCAAAATTGGGTCGGTCTAACATCTGGCAAACGAACTATGCAGGTTTCCCCGTCGAGGCTTTTTGCGGAACAAGGCTCTGGCGGTTTTTCAGTCTTGCTGGCGGTGACAACCGTGTCAAAATTTTTTATTGGCGCCTGGTCTGGGCGTGAATGGTAGCACCCAACAGAACTGAGACTTACAATCACCACCGCCACGTTGAGACTGCCGCGATGCCACTTCATACGACGCATTGGATTTGCTTCCTTCTTCCGTAAATTCAGGCTGCTCCAGCAACTTTGACACGCCTGTTTCCTTTGCGGCAATAAAAAAGATCATTCGGGTCATGCCAAATTGCGGTTTGAGCCGCGTCATTAGCAGTAAGACATTGAAGCCTAGCCCAGCGAGTGATAGGCTAAACCATTCTGATAACTGATGTTTTACCTAAATGGAGATGCCATGGGGCAGCGCGCAATCGTCTTAACCGCAGCTTTACCTTACGCCAACGGGGATCTGCATATTGGTCATATGCTTGAGCACCTCATCTGTGATTATTGGACCAGATTCCAAAAGATGCGCGGCAACGACGCGATTTTTATCTGTGCTGACGACACGCACGGGACGCCGATTATGATTGCTGCCCGTAAGCAGGGGATAACTCCCGAACAGTTGATTGAATCAATGTGGCAACGTCATGTGGCCGATTTTAAGGACTTTGAAATTAGTCACGATCACTATTCATCGACTAATTCGTCGACAAATCGCTCGATGGTAGAGCACTGTTTTGGCGCTTTGAAAAAAGCTGGTGTTGTTGACTCAAAACCTATGCGGCAACTCTTTTGTCCAAAAGACAATATGTTTCTTCCTGACCGTTTTGTTAAAGGTATTTGTCCGAAGTGCAAGGCCCTTGACCAGTATGGCGATAATTGTGAAGCCTGCAGTGCCACCTACGATACCCTGGACCTGATAAAGCCCGCTTGCGCCCTGTGCGGTACTACGCCAGTGCCGCGTGACACAGAGCACCTTTTTGTCCGCTTAGAGGAGTTTAGGGATTTTTTAAAGGAATGGGTCCCAGGTCACGTACAGAAAGAGATCGCCAATAAACTTGATGAGTGGCTTTCATCAGAACTGCAACCCTGGTGTATTTCCCGGGATGAACCTTACTTTGGCTTTGAGATTCCAGGGCATCCAAAAAAGTATTTCTACGTCTGGATGGATGCACCCGTTGGTTATATTTCCTCGACCAAAGAATATTGTGACAAAAGCGGCAAACAGTTGTCCCATTATTGGAAAAATCCAAGTGCCGAGATCTATCATTGTATTGGCAAGGATATTGTTTATTTTCACACGCTTTTTTGGCCAGCGATTTTGCGTAGCTCAGGTTTTAATACCCCAACCGAGGTCATGGTCCATGGTTTTTTGACCGTAGACGGTGTGAAAATGAGTAAATCGCGCGGAACATTTATTATGGCGCGAAACTATCTGGAACATTTAGATCCAACTTTTTTCCGCTACTACATGGCATGTAAGGTCAACAATGGCATTGACGATGTTGATTTAAGTCTTGATGATTTTACGCAGCGAGTGAATTCCGATCTTATAGGGAAAATCACAAATATCGCATCAAGATCGGCCCAAATGTTGGCGCGTCTTGATAACCAAATCGGTGAGATGGGCGCAGACGGTAAAAGTTTACTGAAATCTGCACAAAATCGGGCGCAGGAGATCGCGTCTCATTACGAAAAGCGTGATTTTGCCCGTGCAATGATCGTGATTCGAGAGATCGCCGATGCTGCTAATAAGTTTTTTGATGACTATGAGCCTTGGAAGTTGGTGAAGACCGATGAGTTGAAAACCCGAGAAGTTTTGGCGGCCGCCTTGAACGTTTTTAGGGTTTTGAGCGTATATTTAAAGCCAATTCTCCCTAGTTATGTTGCGAAGGTGGAAAAGCTTTTTGCTGAGCCGGCCTATACATGGGAGTCTGCTCAGGCCACTTTGGTCAACCACAAGTTGGGTCAATTTGAGCATTTATTGAATCGGATTGATCCAAAGAAGGTGCAAGAGATGGTCGAAAAGCAAAAGGCGACGTCCCAGCCCGCAGCCGAGCCTAAGGTTAAGGATTCAAATGACGCCGGCAA
>JBAXLR010000010.1:0-36618 GCA_037134655.1 bacterium
ACTTGGTTTTGGCAGGATCGGTAATTTTATTAACGGAGAACTTTGGGGACGTGTCACAGATGCGCCCATCGGCATGATTTTTCCTGACGGTGGTCCTTTCCCAAGACACCCGTCCCAACTTTATGAATCTTTATTCGAAGGATGGATTTTACTTGCGATTATGATGCTGCTTTACCGGAAACAGCCGCGCACGGGAATACTTTCAGGTTTCTTTCTGATCTTCTACGGAACGTTCAGATTCTTTATTGAGTTCTTTAGAGAGCCTGATTCACAACTGGGCGAAGTCTTAGGTCCATTTAGCATGGGACAAGTTTTATGCGGACTCATGTGGGCTATCGGCGCCCTGATCATCACGATCACGGCAAATGCGCGAGAGTCTAAGACCGCTTAGGATTTTTTTTAGCAACATTGGCAAAAGCTTGCCCCATCGGGCCAAGTCGCGCCAACGCCGACGCGTAAGCGATCGCCAAAGCATCACTTGCATCGAGTGGCAATCGCCCTCGTTCAAAACCCAAAAGAGCCTGCAACGCTTGGTATACTTGTTCTTTTGATGCAGCACCATTGCCAGCGATGATTCGCTTAACCTCGGCTGGCGTAATCTCGAGTGTAGGTACTGAGCGCCGAGAAAATGCCGCTATGATAGCGCCACGCGCCTCACCTAATTTTAGTGCAGTGCCAGCATTGACACCATGGAACGCTTTTTCAATGGCGGCATATTGCGGCGCCATCTCACTAATCAAATCAAAAATGGCACCGTGAATTTGCCCCAATCGAGCGGGCATGGATAGCTCGGTTGAGGTTCTGATAACCCCGACATCCAAGACGACCCAGTCTTTTGGCGATACGGGCTTCACCTTGACGGCCCCAATCAGCGCAAATCCGACCACTCGACTGCCTGGGTCAATGCCTAGAATTTTTGGTTTTTCTATCACCGGAATTCGCCCCAATTTTTGCTGTATTTAGGCTCAATTAGTGTTCACTATTCCTAGCGTTCACGATACAACAATCAAGACGTATCGTCACTCAAAGGAGCCTTTTGATGGGTCATAGAGCAAAAATTTTTGGAGAATTCCCCGCCACCAGAATGCGTCGCATCAGAATGAAAAATTTTTCAAGACGACTTTGCAAAGAAACCGTGCTTTCGCCGAGTGACTTAATACTGCCTGTGTTTGTGATTGAAGGTAAAAAACGGCAAGAGCCCATCGGGAGCATGCCAGGGATCAGTCGTATCAGTGTTGATCTTCTTGCCGGGTACGCCAAAAAGGCGGCGGGTTTAGGTATATCAGCTATCGCCATTTTCCCAGTAGTTGAAGCCAAGCATAAATCTAATGACGCGAAATCCGCATGGGACCCGCGAGGACTGGTTCCTGCCGCGATCAAAGCGATCAAAGACGCAGCCCCAGATCTAGGTGTCATCACTGACGTGGCACTTGACCCTTACACAACCCACGGTCAAGACGGCCTGATCGACAAAAGTGGAAAAGTACTCAACGACGAAACCGTGACCGCTCTTGTTAAACAGGCCCTATGTCACGCCAAAGCAGGAGCTGATGTCGTCGCACCGTCTGATATGATGGATGGAAGAATTGGTCGTATCAGATCAGCACTTGAAGATATCGGACTAACAGACACCATGATACTTGCGTACAGCGCAAAATTTGCATCGGCTTACTATGGACCATTTCGCGACGCCGTCGGGTCCAAAAAAGCCCTGGGTAATGCTGACAAACGTACATATCAGATGGATATCGCCAACAGCGATGAAGCCATGCGTGAAATCGGCCTCGATATCGGCGAAGGAGCTGACATAGTGATGGTAAAACCAGGCCTTCCTTATCTCGACATCATCAGACGAGCCCGCGATGAGTTTGACGTGCCGATCTTTGCCTACAATGTAAGTGGCGAATACTCGATGATTAAGGCGGCGGCGGCAAACGGCTGGCTGAATGAACGCGACGTGGTGCTTGAGTCTCTGACCTGTCTGAAACGGGCAGGAGCTCGAGGAATTTTAACGTACCATGCGATGGATGCTGCGCAATGGCTGACCTGAACGACACGGCCATTGAGCGGGTATCGCCTAGGTCACTCGTTGATTTTTTGATGGCAACATGTCGAGTGGCCATCGAGTGTGGTTGTTCCTCAAATCGCGTTGAACTTTTGGTTACACGCCTTGGCGAGGCATGGGGATTTTCGGTCGATGCCGCTGCCCTGCCAACTGCCGTCTTCCTCAGCGTAAGAGGCCGCGGCCAGCAGATAAATGAGCTGGTCCGTCTCAACAAGTGGAGCATTGATCTGAACAAACTGGCATTACTAAACGATCTGGTCGATCAAGTTGAAAAGCGCGAAATGGCCCTTGATGAGGCTGTATTCAAACTTTCCGCCATCAACAAGCAGCCGCCACCTTACCCATTAATACTCACAATTATAGCCGGCGGTGGATCAAGCCTTGCTCTCGTTGCGGCGTCTGGCGGAAGAAATCAGGAGCTTTTTGCTGCATTCATTCTTGGCACGGTTTGTCAGATTTCATTGGGATTATTCGCGGAAGGTAATCGAAAATATTTGGGAGATTTTTTTACCGCTATGATGGTGGCTGGCTGCGCAGCGGCATTGGCCATCGTCTGGCCAAGTGTGAACATGCCAAGACTAATCATCGGTGGGCTGATCTCGCTGGTCCCTGGTCTTGTTTTTGTAAACGCACTGCACGAAGTCGCGCAGAAGAACCTCGTGAGCGGTGCAGCCAGACTTCTAGAGGCAATTGTAACGGCCATCACTCTAACTTTTGGCGTTGCTGCAGTCCTGGGGTTTGCCCATTACCTCCAAAGGTGGCAATAAAATTCCATGAACGTCACCGTAACAATTTTTGACATTATTATTGCCGCCACTGGTGGGGCCTGCTTCGGAATCATTTTTCGTATACCGCCCAGATATTTTTTACACGCAACAATCCTGGCAATGATTGCACGCCTGGGCGCTTCGATCATCGGATCAAGCACACACATCGGATTTGCCACCTTCGTGAGCACATTTGCAGTCGGAGCTGTAAGCCACGTCTTTGCTCGAATAACCGGTAAACCCGCCCAAGCTTTTTTAATCCCTGGCGTTATGTTTTTAGTGCCGGGAACCAGCCTTTACAAAGCTTTTTCGGGCGCTCTCAGTGCTGACTATCAGTCGGCCATGGCGCTTCTTGTTCAGGCAATTATTGTCACCGCGTCCATTTCATTTGCTCTACTTTTGGCAAACTGGGTGATCCCAAGCAAACGAACGCTTTGAAAATATCGACGATCTCAGATGTCAAACTTGATGCCTTGAGCAAGCGGCAGGCTTGACGAGTAATTGATCGTATTCGTCTGACGGCGCATATACGCCTTCCAAGAGTCAGATCCAGATTCACGACCACCACCCGTTTCTTTTTCGCCGCCAAAGGCTCCGCCAATCTCTGCACCTGATGTACCGATGTTGACGTTCGCGATTCCACAGTCTGATCCCCAAGCAGCTAGAAAAGCCTCGGCTTGGCGCATACTGTCGGTGAAAATCGCCGAGCTTAGACCCTGCTTCACATTATTTTGGATTTCAATGGCCTGTTCAACAGAGCCTTCATACTTCATCAGATAGAGAATCGGAGCAAAGGTCTCTTCCTGAACTACCGCCATGGCATTAGTTGCTTCAACAATTGCTGGTCTGACGTAACAACCGGATTCAAAACCGTCGAGAGTCTCGCCTCCAAAAATGACCTTACCACCCTGTTGCTTGGCAGCCGCGAGGGCATTTTGCATCATTTTTACTGCATCTTTATCGATAAGAGGGCCCACATGATTCTTCTCATCCAAGGGCGAGCCGATACGAAGGCCTGCGAAAGCCTTCAGTAGCATATCTTTGACTTTGTCATACATGGATGCGTGGACAATAAGTCGCCGAGTCGTCGTACAGCGTTGACCACAGGTTCCTACCGCACCAAAAACAATACCGGGAGCAGCTAGTTGCAGGTTGGCATTTTCTGTCAAAATTATAGCGTTATTGCCACCCAACTCCAGGAGCGAGCGACCCAGTCTTTTCCCCACGACCTCGGCCACACGCCTACCCATGCGGCATGATCCTGTGGCCGACACGAGCGGCACGCGGTCGTCTGCGAGCATCGGCTCACCAACTTCGGCCACATCGCCACAGATCATTGTGAGCGTTCCTTCTGGAACTTTATTCTCGGCCAAAACGTCCCTGATAATATTGAAACAAGCGACCGCCGAGAGTGGTGTTTTTTCGCTGGGCTTCCAAATAGAAACATCACCACAAACCATGGCAATGAAACTATTCCATGACCACACGGCTACAGGAAAGTTGAACGCGGAGATAATGCCAACCACTCCTAGGGGATGCCACTGCTCATACATACGGTGGGATGCCCGCTCAGAGTGCATAGTCAGGCCGTAAAGCTGCCGCGACAATCCAACGGCGAAGTCGGCGATATCAATCATTTCCTGAACTTCGCCCAGCCCCTCTTGCAGGGACTTGCCCATTTCATAACTCACGAGCATACCAAGTGGTTCTTTGAATTCTCTGAGCCTATTGCCGATCTGGCGTACAATCTCGCCGCGCTTAGGTGCAGGTACCTGGCGCCACTCCAAAAAAGCCTTCTGGGACAGTTTTACCAGGGCATCGTAGTCGGACTTTGAGGCTTTATAAATTTTTCCAATCAGTTTCCCGTCTACAGGACTGAAGCTTTCAAAAATCCCATGTTTTCTAGAGCCAAGGCTATGCGTTCCGGTGTGTACGCTGTCCAAGTCACCGCGTATGCCCAATTTGTTCAGGAAGTCGATCGATGTCGTCATGTGGATTCCTCCCAGGGTGTTTCCTCTGCGTACTTTTAAGGCCCCAAAGTCTACCCTTAAATTCCCTTCAATTTCTACAAACTTCCCGATACTATTTGAAACTTAAAGCTACTTTTTTGATCGCTTCTGGCGTGGTTATAATAATTGTCAAAGGAATTTAATATTATGTCTGCTGCTCCCTTAATCGCCAGGCGCTACCTCATATCCACCGGAGCAAGCCGCTATCTTTCTTGGATGACCGTCCTTTCAATCGTCGGCATCGGCATTGGTATTGCGGCGATGATTGTAGTTTTATCAGTCATAAATGGCTTTGAGACTCAATTGAGAGATCGTTTTTTGGCAGCCAACGCCCATATTTTGGCCTTCCAAGTTCCCATGGGCATTTCAGATCCCGATGAGTGGTCGAAACGAATCAAACAAGATTTTGGCCGCGATCTGCGCGGAGTTAGTCCGTTTGTGCACTCGGAAACCATGGCCACAAAAGACGGGCTCATGCACAACATCCTTGTGCGCGGCATTCATCCAGCATTTCGCAAAGAGGCGCAAGATCTCACGCCGTACGTCAGACCACCAACGGCTTTGGACGAACTAAGTCGATCATTTGATCAAGGGGCGTCTTACCAAGGGATAAAACCCATCATCGTTGGAGTTGGGCTCTTATCGATTTTACAATCTAAAGTTGGCGATACAATCAACTTGATCGCGCCAGAGTCAGCGTCGGTTGGCGAGGTGCGCGAATTTAGAGTCGTCGGGGTTTATGACTCGGGCCTCAAGCACTACGACAATCGCATCGGCGTCATGGCGCTGAACGATGCACAAGCCTTCTTCAAAATGAATAATCGCGTTCACGGTCTTGAAATTGGTTTGAAGTCGCCGAAGGACTCCACGCGCATCGCGGAAAAAATGACCTTCAAATACAATCTAACCATTAAAGAATGGCAGTCGTTCAACCAAGAGCTCTTTGACAGTATGCAGATGGAACGAGCTGTCATAGCTTTAATTGTTGCACTCGTTGGTTTTGTGGCCGGCTTTAATATTCTTACTACGTTGTTCATAACCGTGACTCAAAAACAACGCTCCATATCTGTGCTTAAAGCTTTGGGTGCGTCCAATGTCGAAATATTAAAAATCTTCCTTTTTCAGGGATTTTTGTTCGGAACCGTTGGCGCTCTTCTGGGTGTCGTACTGGCATTCATCATCAGTAAGATTTTGGAGACGTTTGAAATTATCAATCTACCGGACCTTTATCTTTTGGCGCGACTACCAGTGACCTACGACTGGACCGTTTATGCGAGCATGGCACTCGCAGGTTGCCTCATTTGCCTGCTTGCGGGACTTTACCCAGCGTGGGTTGGAAGCCGCGTCAATATCGTCGAGGGATTTCGGGGTCAAAAAGTTTAAGACACCCGTAAGAGCCTGAAATTAATATTTAAATCTTTGTTCAAACTATGCTAATCTGGTGATCGCAAGCCATTTTCGTAGATGTCATCTTGTTTTTGATTTTGGGGACTGATTAACCGTGGCCAAATACAAAAAAAAGAAAACCCCGACCGCTGAACCCAAAGTCAGCGCCAAGACTGCCACCGCAACTAAGTCACTTGCAACCAACTCGCAGGCATCAACACCATCAGCAACAGATACGAAAAAGCTCAAGCGCGTAGCCTCAGGCACATTAAAGCTTCAGTTTGCTGGAGAACTGATTCTAGTCAAAGCTGCGCAGAAATCCCTTGGTGGCCTTTTTAAGCGCTATGCTGCTTTATTTGAAACCCTGGCTAATCTTCCGAAAGAGGAAAGAGGACTTGCCTACAAGGTTTTCACTGGGCTGATGCTCACAAGCCACGCCAAAAAAGCCAGCTCAGCTGAAACGCGACGTAAACTTTTTGAACTTAAGAATCAGCTTTTTTTAGCCATCGCCAACGATCGAGCTCTAAGACGAAAAGTTGAGTTTAAATACTTAGTCAGCAAGAATTTCCGCGTCGTGAAATATTGTGATACTTGCAAAAAAAACAACGCTGAACAGGCACTTGAACGACACAAATGGAAATACTGTAAGCAGTGTGACGTGGATCACAATTTCTACAACCTGCTCTCGATGGAAACGCGATTTCCTCAAGGGTTTGCACGTATGTTCATTTCAAACGATCAAATCGCAAAACTTGAGTACTTCAAGTTGCCACGCCGAGTGAATGTGGACACCCTCAAGGAAGAAGCTATTATTGACCAGTTTCACTATAACACTCGCAATCTAGACGCCATTGAGCTTGAGTCCGTTCTTGCTATTCATGTAAAATTATCGGCACCTGCTGAGCTGCCCAAAACTAAATCCCGGGATCAAACAACTAAGCGTTCATGACTCAACGGGACACAATCAGGACTCACAAAGCTTCCGACACAGCCGAGCTGCAAAGATCGTAAGTTGATCCACCTGTGGCTGATGCTATCTCCTCAAATACCGTGCTAGGTCCAGATGCTGAGGCTGGCAAAGCCCGCCAAAGCGTATCAGAACTCGGCGGGTTGATTCCTCGAGCGACACAATCCGCCTGCGTTTTAGGGTAAATCACGCTGATTTTCAGTCCAATCCCAAATTTTTTCCTTAATAGCGCAACAAACTTATCTCCCGGCATGGACGACCCTAATTTATAGGTAACCAAGTAAAGATGGTTTACTTCAGAAGCATCCAGACCAGCTATCAGACCTATATTTTTATCAGACGGCGCAAATGGGGTTTGGTTTGGATAGCTCTCGCCACAAACCAAAGCCGTTCCAAAATATTGATCAAGGCGATTTGCGCCCAAACCACTCTGATTCTTTTGACACACCAATGAACTCGATACAGATGTCCAATTGGATTTGGACTTGTCGCAACTGAGTGCGGCCATGTCAATTAGGATATCAGCCCGACCAGCAAGCTGAATTTCAACTAAATTTCCAGTTACTTTTTGTTTTAACCTCGGAGTGATCGACTCGTTGATGACTCTTCGGCCAGCGCCAAGAATCTGCTGGTTACAACTGCCTGAAGCACCTTCCGAGTTGTGGCTAGCTGTTAGATCAGAGGCTAGCAAAACATTACTTCTCGTCGCCAATTTAGCATCTATATCTTTATCTTTTTTCGGAGCTACTTTTTGTTGTGTGGAAGGCGCAGAATTGGCAGAAAAATCTGACTGGCTGCATCCAGAGATTACAAAGCAAAATAAAAAATACTTCGTAATAAGTTTAATCATTGGGGTCTACCTATGAAAAGCTCAAAACCTTCCAACTGGAACTCGGACCGGACTATGGGCTTTATAACTTTAGAATCAGCAAGATCTCTGAGTAAAACACAATCAATCTGGGCACTTATAGCGACACCTCGGGACTTTAATACAAGGCTTTTGCACACCATCTGGCTTGCGACTTAGCGATGCATCCCGCGTTATTCAGGGAGTCTTGTTTGCGAAACCGCGCCGAAAACTCAAGAACACCCACAGGAGTAAACAGGTATACATCGACATGTGACTCACAAATCTAATCCCGGCATAGACGAATCCACCCGGAATATTACGAGCGTAAATACTAAAGCCCTCTGCCAGCAGATAAACTGACAGCAATATCAAACAAGATGCACTCAAAAGCCTCGATTGTTGGCCATGAAAATAACCAAATTCAGAAAGGCCTTTGATTCAAAGAGCCTCCTAGATGCCAGATGGACCAGCCAGTAATGTAATTACTTTTTCGAAAGGGAAACTGCAAGGCGAATGGCCTCTTCCGCCGCTTCACCCGCACCGACTGTTACAAACGCGACTTTGCCGTCCTTACCGATAACACTAAGCATTGGAATGGCAGAAGCCATCCACTCTGAGAGGGACTTGCCATCAGGATCACGCAAAATGGTAAATTTAGGTTTGCTACGGGCGGTGTACGCTTTAAGCGTTTCTTTATCCTCATCACTGATAGCAAGAACGGCAAGGTTTGGATTTGCCGCGGCGACCTCAGACAGGCGCGGGTGTGTGGCACGACACGCTGAGCACCAGGTGGCCCAAATCTCGACGATCGCCACTCGTCCAGCAAGTTTTTTCAGACTGCCTGGCTCACTGCCATGAATCACTTCTAAATCGAAATTTGGAGCAGGCTTACCCATGAGGCGGTCCCTAAGAAGTTTAAGCTCATCAGGACGTACAACCAGCTTTAGAGTTTTCGTGATTATTTTCTTGTTGCGTAAAAGCTCGACTTTGACTGACTGCCCGATACCAGATGATTGAACAACAGAAATTAATTCTTTTGGGTCTTTGACAGCCTTACCGTCAATTTTCAAGACCTCATCACCCACTTGAAATCCCGCACTCTCAGCCGGTGTGTTCGGTATGACGCCTTTGACTAAGACGCCGTCCTTGCCTTGCTCAATACCAATTCCTAACCAAGGCTTGCCGGCTGACGTGGATCTTGGAGCCTCTTTAGCATGAGCAACAGAAATTGTTCCCATAACGCCCAAGAAAAAAAGATAAACAACTACTATGAGTCGGGGCATAAGACGCATGGATCCCTTTTTAAAAATTATTCTTGACCAAAAATCTTATGCAAAAAACCAGCACCAGCCCCAGCAGATCCATCTTTGGACAATTCTGCGTAACGCTGGAGAAGCTCTTTTTGCTCCTTGTTCAACTTTTTAGGCACAACAACCCGAATCTCCACATGGAGATCACCTCGGCCTACACCTTTTAAGTGCGGCACGCCGGCTCCTGCCAATGTAATTCTCTCGCCAAATTGCGTGCCGGGAGGAATCTCAATCTCTCGCTCGTCTTCCATTGTTTTTACCTTGATTTTGCAACCCAGGGCCGCCTGCGCAATCCCGATTGGCTGCTCCATGATGAGATCAAGGCCATCGCGAATAAATCGATCACTTTCCTTCACATGGAGTACGACAAATAAGTCACCACTTGGACCACCCGCAGGTCCTGGCTCGCCCTCGCCAGCAAGGCGTAACCTAACCCCCGAATCAACGCCGGCTGGGACTTTAATATTCAGCTTCTTTTTCTTGTTCAAACGGCCTTGACCACGACAGTCTGTACAGGGTTTTTCAACAATCGTTCCCTCTCCGCCACACACGTGACAGGTGGTCCGAATTGCAAAAAAACCTTGCGCGCGATTAATTTGACCCTGTCCGCCACAGGTACGACACATGGTTCTCCCGCTACCAGGCTTCGCTCCTGACCCCTCACAGGTGTCACAGCGTACGGGACGCTCCATTTCAACTTCCCGCTCAACGCCGAATACTGCTTCATCAAATTCAATGGCCATGTCATAGCGCAAATCGGCGCCACGACGAACCCTTCCCCGTCCCCCGGCTGCTCCGCCAGTGAATCCGAAGAAATCCTCAAAGATCGAACCAAAACTTGAGAAGATATCATTCACATCCTGGAAGCCTTGGCTATTGACTCCCTGATGACCAAAACGGTCATACCGTCCCCGCTTGTCAGTATCAGAAAGTACTTCGTAGGCCTCACTAGCCTCTTTGAATTTTTCTTCGGCCGATTGATCATCTGGATTTCTGTCTGGATGGTATTTCATGGCAAGTTTTCGATAGGCTGACTTTATATCAGCTGCCGATGCGCTCTGAGCCACGCCAAGAACTTCGTAATAATCTCGTTTTGCCATTACCGGGTCGCCCTCAATCAAAAAACGGTCTCATACTATAAACAAGATCAGGATCCAAAGCTATGCTCTGCGACGGGAAACTTTCCAGCCTTCACCTCGCGGTCGTAAGTCGCCAAGGCCTTGCCAATCTCCGCATGCAAATTCGCATATTTCTTCAAAAACTTTGGCTTAAAGCTATCATCAAATCCCAACAGGTCATGCATCACTAAAACCTGACCATCACACGCCCCTCCAGCGCCAATCCCGATGGTAGGAATACGCAGAGCTTTGCTCACTTGGCCGGCAAGCTGGGCAGGGATCATCTCTAAGACCAAACAAAAGGCCCCTGCATCCTGTAGGGCTTTTGCATCGGCTAATAGTTTCTTCTGAGCCTCTTTGGCTTTGGCTTGAACCCGGTAGCCGCCCAAGGTGTGAACGCTCTGTGGCGTCAAGCCGAGATGACCAATAACGGGTATACCAGCTTGGGTTAAAGCCTCCACCTGCGAGCAAATGGACTCTCCACCCTCAAGCTTTACGCCCTTAACACCGCCTAACTGCATAAGCTTGGCAGCATTCTCAAGGGCGTCGTCGTTATTTTTATAAGTCATAAACGGCATGTCAGCCGCCACAAATGGGCGCCTCACCACTCTGCTGACGGCAGCCGAATGATGGATCATGTCCGCTAATGTGACAGGAATGGTGGAATCGTAGCCTAACAGGACATTTCCAAGGCTATCCCCCACCAAAACCATATCAATTGGAGACGACTCGACGATTCGACCAAAAGCCGAATCATAGCAGGTCACCATACTGATACGTTCACCAGCAAGTTTCTTTTGAATGATGGTTTCCGTTGTGACGGATGCTGATTGGGCAGAAGCATGGCTCATAGTGACGATCCTCCGGAACTTCCGTATACTAGCCAAATGGATAAAATGACACAAGAAACTGACGTTTAGGAGGGGCTAAAGCTTGAACCTCTTTGAGCCCATTGACCAATATTGTGAGCGAGCCGCCCATGGATTGCTGGAAGAGCCCCTTAATCTATTCACTAATCTTAGCTTCATAATTGCGGGCTTGTTAATCTTAAAATCACTTAAAAAATTTAAAGCCGAGGACCTCAAACCTGGATCCTTACTGCTTGGCCGACTCATCATTGTAATAGGGTTGGGTAGCGCCCTATTTCACAGCTTTGCTAACTTCTGGTCCATGTGGGCAGACATCCTGCCGATCGGGATTTTTGTTTTGGCTTATTTATGGCTTTTCCTTCGTCACGTTGCGAACTTGGGGGTCCAGCCATCACTCCTATTTTTCATTGGTTTTTTTACCCTTTCGTTTTTTTGCACGCAGTTGGCTGACCCCACGGCCGCCAATGGCGGAGAGGCCTACTTTGGAACATGGATCGCATTATTTGGGATAGCTTGCTTCTATGGGGGACGCGGGCAAACCCAAGCATTCTATGCCGTGGGAAGTGCGGCGCTGATTTTTTCTGTGTCACTCTTCTTTCGGACAATCGATCAGCGCATTTGCGCCAGCTGGCCAATGGGGACCCATTTGATGTGGCATGTTCTCAATGGAGTCGTGCTATTTTTAGTAACCCGAGCCTATGTGACAGCACCGGGCCGGCCCTGAAATCTCACCCGGCGTGGGTGGATTCAGGACCGCAGTGTAAAGCGGAAAATTTTGGATAAAAAAAGCGGATATTACGGTAGGAAGTTGACGGGAGACGCCTATTTGGCGGGTTGGCCCTGTGTGTTGCGTCACACAGATAAAAGCAAGTGGCGTGCCAATTTGAAGAATTTTAGATCATATGGCCTTGCTCGCAGCGAACATTCGTTTACAAGCGTTCACAAAAACTGTTGAATAATCTCTGCACTATTTGCTGACGGCGAAAGATACTGCGAACTTTGAAACTACTCGAAAATATCTCACTAAAAGATCACACCACCATTGGTACGGGCGGCCCAGCTCGCTTCTTCTTGCGCTGCACGAGTGATGACGAAATAAAACAGGCACTCACCTTCGCAAAAACTCGAAATCTCGAAGTATTCACACTCGGCGGCGGCAGTAATCTATTGGTGGATGATGAGGGTTTTTCTGGCTTGATTTTGCAAGTCGCAACGGAATCCGTGTCAATCAAAGCAGATGGCACCGTCTTGGCCAGCGCCGGTGTTAATTGGGACAGTCTTGTGATGGAGTGTTGTCGCCGGGGACTGACTGGTATCGAAACCTTGGCTGGCATCCCAGGATTAGTCGGCGCGACACCCATCCAAAACGTCGGTGCTTACGGGCAAGAAGTCGCCAACGTCATCACCGAAGTTCACACGCTAGAGAAATCAACATTACGCTCCATGGTCTTCATGCCCGAAGAATGCAAGTTCGGATATCGACAAAGTCGATTTAAAGCTGAGGACTCTGACCAATTCATCATCACAGCTGTTGGGTTTAAACTTTCGCCCAGTGAAAGTCCCATACCGAGATATGAAGAGCTCAGATCATCGCTGACAGGGGACCCCATGTGGGCAAGCGGATCACGGGAACAGAAGATTGTTCTCACGCGAGAATACGTACTCAAAATACGAAAAAGTAAGGGCATGGTTCTTGACCCGAAAGATCCCGACACGCGTAGTGTCGGTAGCTTTTTCATGAATCCAATCGTCTCATCGGCCATAAAGGACGAGGTCGCTAGCATAGCCGCTCGCGATTCAACCTCCAGACCCTTTGTTGCCCACCAGACCGAGGGCGATAACTGGAAAATCTCAGCCGCTTGGCTCATGGAAAACTCTGGAATAAAAAAAGGACAAAGCCTCGGCGGCGCAAGGGTATCTTCCAAGCATGTACTGGCTCTCACCAACCCAGGACAGGCCACAACGCGCGAGATTTTAGCGCTTGCCGACCTGATTACCACGACTGTCGAGAAGAAATACAGCATTCGACTTGAACGCGAGCCTATTTTGCTCGCCTCCAATTAGCCGTACGCTTGAATAAATTAGTTGCACATGTCTATGCCTAATGTTTGAAGCCGCAGCATTTTTGTTGCCAAAATTAGTCAACATTTGGGAAGATAGGCAGTGGCATAAGTGGTTATTGTTGACCACCTCAAGGCCACCGTCACTTTGGGACCGAGTCAGGAGTAATAAAGAATGGAAACAACCGATATCGTTTATTTTTTGATGCGCTGGTTACATTATGTTTTTGGGATTATCTGGATCGGTCATCTTTACTATTTCAATTTCACACAAGTCCCATTTTTTGGCGAGACTGACGCCGCCACTAAATCAAACGCCATCCAGAAATTGGTACCAAGAGCCCTATGGTGGTTTCGCTGGGGCGCCATGTTCACCTTTATCACGGGCGTCATAATGCTGGGTATTTGGGGACAACGAGTTGGTGGAGAGGCGCTCAGAACTTCATTTGGTTTGTTCATTTCAGTGGGTGCCATTTTAGGCACGATCATGTTCCTCAATGTCTGGCTAGTTATTTGGCCGTCTCAGCGCGTGGTTATTGAGTCCACCACTAACGTCGCCCAAGGCAAAGCGGCCCTTCCCGATGCTGCTGCCAAGGGTGCTGCGGCACTGCTTGCATCTCGTTCAAATACGATGTTTTCCATTCCCATGCTGTTTTTTATGGGCGCAGCTTCACACCTTAGCCTTCATGCTCCGTCGAATGGCGACTACATGGGAGCACTGGCGGCAGCCTGCGTTGTGATTGGTCTTCTTGAGTTCAATGCCATCAAAGGCAAACTGGGTCCAATGGTCAGCGTCCGCGGCGTGATCCACGCAGGCGTTGGTTTAACGGCTGTGCTTTACGGCGTGCTCTACTTTTTAGCGTGATTTATAGATCCTGATTTATAGTTCCCATAGGGGGCAACCTACTGATGAACATGCTAGCGAAATCAATACTTATTGTTTTTTTCGCGGCAGTTGTATCTGGTTGCCCCTTTGGCAAAACAAAGAAATCTGAAGATCATGCACAGCCAGAAAGCCCCGAGGCAAAGCTGATCGCAAGGGGCAGAGCCGTCTATCTTTCAAACTGTACATCTTGCCACAACATCAACCCAAAACTTCCAGGAAGTCAGGGCCCAGATATTCATGCTTCATCTAAAGAGCTTCTAACTGCTCGCCTGCTTTACGCCAAGTATCCAGATGGTTACAAACCAAAACGTGCGAGCAACGCCATGCCGGCTATGCCTCATTTAGCCAATGATGTTGATGCGCTAACCGCATACTTGAATCAACCCTAAGATTCGCTTCGATCACCTGATCGCACCTCAGCTAGCACCCCCCCAGATCCTTCGCTTTTATAGATCTATGACAGTCTGTTTATAGATTTTTAAAAAGATTGGTTTTTTTGTATTACCTCACGAACGCAGGCGGGTTTGTCTTTTTCCGTCTTCACACTTCCACTACCGAGGTACTTTCTATGTTCAAAAAAAGCCTACTTAAACTGACTTTCGGCATGGTGTTTTTTGCACACACGTCTATTGCTGGTGAGCTTTTGAATGTTGGTCTTCGAGTTGATCTAAAATACGAATCTTTTGGAGAAGCCTGTCGCTTACATGCATTATTTCGACATTATAATCTTTCACTTGAAGTAACGACAAACGAGGTCACACGCGCTCAATTGACGAAGTTAAATGTTTTTGGATCACCTCAGAACTCCCAGTTGACCGACCAGGAACTGGCCAGTTTTGATGTAAGAAAAGATCAAAATCTGTCTTGGATCAAATCTTTCACAGCATCTTCAGACCTAACGAAAACACTGATCAAAACTGCCAAGGGGCTAGGTAAAAGTGACTCGTGTAACCCACCTGAAGATCTCATCTACGATGATTTAGACAACACCCATATTGATTTTGGTATTGAAGAGGTCGGTTACTTACTGCCACATTTCATAAATTCTAAGCCGGTGATCCTACGGGGGCACAAACCAAACGGAGACCCTTTCCTCATCGAAATGACCCTGACTCAAGACCGAACTTAATCTACCTGGTAGATCTTCCGAACCAGTCTTGCCGTTTATGGCTTTATCAGATTAAAATGTCTCTCCCGATTCAATACAGGGAGGGACCTTTAAATGGTGCGCAGCCTGGCTACAAAAGTTCTTGTTTTTTCTTTGTTTGGGACCTCTCATCTCAGTGCATGCCGATCACGCAGTGCCGATTCAATAGCCTCTGAGCTGGACGGTTCTTGGCTTTCCTCTTGCCGCAGCCGGACCGATCAGCTCGGAACTAACTATTTCGAAATTAATGCGCTGACTTTTTCTGGCGCAAACATGACGTCCTCCATACGCTCCTATTCAGATGCTGCATGCAAAATAGAGCTATCCGATAAGCCTCTTCTCACTGGCGTATCGACCTATTCAACGGGTGACTTCACACTAGGAGCCGGTGGAGCCAGAAAGTTTGATAGCCAAATTCAAACTCTAACCATCACGCTGACAACTGACGCCTATGTGGCGCTCTATAACGCCACAAACGGCACGTCTCCCCCTGTCTGCGGAGGTGGCTTTTTGAAAAATCAGCCCAAAGAGCTGACTGCGACCAGCTGTGCAAGCAGCGACGCCCTACGCAGGGAGTTCGCGCCTCGCTATGATATTTTCAAGGTTTCAGGGACTCTGCTTTATTTTGGTTATCTCGGACCTTCAGGATCCGCCTCTGATGGCAGCAGCGACAGCACTCGGCCACCTGCACTTGATCCATCCTACTACACGAAGATTTAGTGATGACTCGAATTAGTTGAGGTTAAATAAAAACTTACTCGTTATGCTTCGGCTGACCGCTTTAAGTCCCGCGGGCACACCTGCATAAACGACTTCACCACCTTTTTCAGCCGCCTCGGGCCCCATTTCAATCAGCCAGTCTGCTTGGCGTAAAACATCCAAATGATGCTCCACAATTATAACTGTATGGCCAAGACTCGCCAATTCCTTGAACTGCGCGAGTAGACTTGCAACATCTTGATCACTGAGTCCTGTGGTCGGCTCATCAAAAATTAAAACAGAGGGTTTACCTTTTTTTGCATCGCGCATGATTTGTACAAGCTTTAATCTTTGCGCCTCACCACCGCTAAAGGAGCTAGTCGACTGCCCCAACGTCACATAACCCATGCCCACCTTGAGCACCGCATCAAGACACTCGACGATCGCCTTTTGCTCAAAGAAGAACGTCCTAGCCTCAGCCGCCGTCATTGCGAGCACATCAATCAAGTTCTTACCTTTAAAGGTTACCGACAAAACCTTCTCATCAAATCTTGCGCCAGCACAGGCCGGGCAAACAATTTCCATATCGCCAAGAAACGACAGATCTTCGGTTACGGTTCCCAAGCCTCGGCAGGTTTCACAACGTCCACCAGCGCTATTGAAGCTAAAAGATCCCGGCGTTAACCCCAGATTCTTTGACGATTCTTGCGCTGCAAAAAGCTTCCTGACATGATCCATGACGTCGAGGTAAGTGGCGATTGTACTGCGGCTACTACGCCCAAGGGCAATCTGCGAAACCATCAAAGCATCATCATGCATACGAATATATTTATCAGGACCCACCTTACCCGAGGGGGTTTTTTCGGCTTCTTTTGCTTTGCCAAACTTCTCTTGAAGTAGAGGATACAGGGTGTGCCGAATGAGACTCGTCTTACCACTGCCCGACACTCCACACACAGCTGTCACCTTGCCGACGGGAATATCCACACCGGCGTTTTTTAAATTATGGATGCTGGCGTCTCGCAGTTGCAGAAATTTCCATTCTTTAATTTCTTTTCCATGATCGCTAAGGGCATCGTCATAGCGCTGCTTGCGGGTTTTAGGCGAGCCAGAAAATACCAAGTGCCCGCCTTCATGACCTGCTTTTGGTCCGATCTCAATGAAATGGTCAGCATCGTTGATGATCGTTTTTTCGTGTTCGACGACCACGACCGTATTGCCTTGACCCTGCAATTCGCGAATAACCCCCAACAGATTGACACTATCTCTTGCATGTAGACCAGCGGTAGGCTCATCCAGACAAAACAATGTGTCTGTCAACACACTGCCTAAGCACCTCGACATGTTAATTCGCTGTAATTCACCACCACTTAATGTTTTGGCGCTGCGGTCCATAGACAAATAGGACAAACCCATTTTCTTTAGATAAGTGATGCGAGAATTCGCTTCCAGGATAGCTTCCGCGATGCCCTGGCCTGATGAATCACGCCCCTTGACCACACTAATTCCAGACTTGTTTACGTCTTGAATCCACAGATCCAGAGTTTCCACATTCATTGAAGCCACGTCATTAATCGAGTTGCCGCTAACTTTTACAGCCCTGGATTTTTCATTCAATCGTCGCCCGTTACATGACGGACAAATGACGTACTTTCTGAACCTTGCTGCGTGAATGCGGTAATGGGTCTTGTATCGTTTTGTATCAAGCCAGCGGAAATAGCCCTTGATACCACCGAAAATTTTCTTATCACCATTCCACAGCCAGAGCTTTTCTTCTGATGAGTAGTCACCGAATTTTTTCTTTTTGACATCAAATTTTTTTGCTTGGGCTGATCTTAGTGCATCCTTGTAAGCAACTCGGTGTTCACCGAAATTCCAACAAACTACACCCTCATCTGCTAACGTTGAATTCTTATCCGGTATGATTTTGTTTTCATCTAAATCCGTGCTACTTCCAAACCCTTGGCAAGTCTCACAAGCGCCGATGGGGTGATTAAATGAGAACAGCGCCATGGTCGGCTCGGTGTATTGGACATCACAACAGGTCAGCCGACGTGAAAACTCCAAAACAACACCGTCTTCAGCAATAGCTGCGGCACGACCTCGTCCTAACTTCAACACCAGCACTGCGGCTTCTGTGATTCTTTTGCTAGCTGCGGAATCAACTGTAATACGGTCAGCCACAACCCAAGATCCAGCGCGATCAAGTTTTTTGATGTCCTCCAACCGTTTTACTTCGCCCTTGATCCAGATCCTCGCAAAACCTTGCCCCTGAAGAAGAGTTCTTAGCTCTTTGTCATCGATGCCTTCCCATGCATCAAGTGGCGCGGCCATCAAAACCTTAGCCCCCGAAAACCGCGTTACAATCCGCTCGGCCATCAAATCAGGATCAGCCTTTTCAACTAGCTGATCGCACTTGAAACAAAAAATTTGTCCGGCCTGGGAAAAAATCACCCGCAGAATGTCATGCATTTCCGTGAGCGTACCAACAGTTGAGCGATTATTGGCGCCAGATCTTGATTGCTGAACTGCGATCGCAGGAGGGAGATTTTTTACGGCTGCAATTTTTGGCTTCGGCATGGCTTTGAGATATTGACGGGCAAAGCTACTGAGGCTCTCCACATATCTCCGGTAAGCTTCAGCATAAAGCGTATCAAAGACCAACGAGCTCTTACCGCTGCCCGAAACACCCGTGACCACCGTCATTTTATAAAGCGGTATACTGACGTCTAAGGCCTTGAGATTGTTCGTCTCAACTCCTAACAGCTGAATGGACTTGTCGCCCTTTGCTTCACCGAAAGCCACGATTGTTCACCGTCTAAACTTGAGCATCCCGCCTAACATCGCCTATAATTCAAAAAAGGCTGGCAAGCGAAAGCCGATCTTTATTTGATGGCCAAACTATACTGCTTTGACTGGAAAAGGTACACAGGTGAAGAAAACAATTACAATCGTATCTAGTTTGGTTTTTATCAGCTTCACGGGAAGCTTTCTAATATCTTATGGTCTCAAAAAAACTCGCGGTCTCAAGGACTCCGCCGCGACAAACGATTTAAACGGGAATCGTCAAATTTCGGCGCAAAACACCGATTCGACATTTTATAATGCTGTGGGTTCCTCACCCAAGGCTGCCTCAAGTCCCGTGCCGAAACAAGCCACACGATTTACGATTGAACTTGCAAGTTTTAACAACCAGACAGAGGCCGAGTCACTGCTTATGCGTTTGAAATCGCGTGGAATTGATGGTTTTTATACGCCCCTTCGCCGCGGCGGTACCGTGATTTACAGGGTAAGGCTCGGCATGTTTGCAAATCCAGATGATGCAAACAAAGTCTTGGCGAAGGTCAATTCCGCAGCTCAAGTGAACGGGGTTGTTGCCAAAATGCAGTGATCTGACCTTGAGTGGTTAAGAGCATTAATTCCAATATTTAATGGGACGGCGACACCGGTGGCAAACCGATGGGGGCATCACTGACTTTGCTGGCGTGTTCAACAGTATCAATGACCGAATCGCCGTTGAAGTCATAAGCCCAGGCCACTGGCTTACCCCCTTCGTCCAAAACTTCCACCATATCAAAACGACCGTCATGATTGACATCCCAGCCACGAAATTCCTCTTTTGAGTGTTTTGCCCCATCAGAGTAAGTCCAATCGACCAAAATCTGGGTCCGATTAGGCAACGGCATTGGGTAATCCAGACGCTCGCCCTCCCGCAAAACATAAAAAGCTGGTCCAGCCGCCCGTTTTTCTACGCTCTCAGGATCAGACTTCTGCGTCGTTGCGCAGCCATATGAAAGCGTCATAACCAAACACCCAGCCAGGCTTCCTACCCTTGAAGATGATTTCCAATACACTGGTATCTCCCTTGGATTTGCAAAAAACTGGGTTAATTTTTGCGGTTATCCCCTATCCAGGCCCTTTTTTCGGTTGCAGCAAGACAAAGCTTTAAGCACAATGGGGGGCCTCGATCCTTGATGCGCCGGAGTTTTTCTTGCAAGACCCTAAATTTATTAGAAATTTCTGCATTGTCGCCCATATCGACCACGGTAAATCGACCCTGGCCGACCGCCTAATCGAGTACACGGGCACGCTCACCAATCGTGAAATGAAAGATCAAGTTCTAGACTCCATGGAACTTGAAAGAGAGCGTGGCATCACGATCAAGGCCCAAACTTGCTGCATGCGTTATAAAGCCAAAGACGGGAAAACCTATCAACTAAACCTGATCGACACGCCAGGCCACGTAGACTTTTCCTACGAGGTTTCAAGAAGCCTCACCGCATGTGAAGGTGCTTTGGTTATTGTTGATGCTAGCCAGGGAGTTGAAGCTCAAACCGTTGCCAACGTTCAACTTGCCATGCGCAGCAATCTTGCATTGATCCCTGTCATTAATAAAATCGATTTGCCTTCTGCCGATCCAGATCGCGTGGCGCAGGAAATCGAAGACGAACTCGCCATCGACGCGACAGAAGCCGTAAAGTGTTCGGCAAAATCAGGAATCGGCATCCAAGACGTCCTTGAAGCGATCATTCACCGCGTGCCGCCACCGGCTGACAATAATAACGAAAAACTACGCGCATTGATCTTTGATAGTTGGTTCGATCAATACCTAGGCGCTGTTTCACTGCTCCGCGTCAAAGATGGCATCATAAAAAAGGGCCAACGGATACAGATGATGTCGAGCGGTAAGAGCTACGAGGTTTTAAAAATCGGTAAGCTCATGCCAAAAGGTGTAGAAGTTGAGCAACTCTCCTGTGGAGAGGTGGGTTTTGTTTCAGGATCCATTAAGGCCGTCGCGGACACTCGCGTTGGCGATACGATCACAGACGCCGTAAAACCGGCTACCGAAGCCCTAGCTGGATTCCAACCAGCCAAACAAATGGTTTTTGGCGGAATTTTCCCCGTCGATTCAAGCGAATATCCAGTACTTAAAGACAGCCTCGAAAAGCTGACTCTTAATGATTCCAGTCTGGTTTACGAGGTCGAAAGTTCCAACGCCTTAGGTTTCGGTTTCCGCGTTGGTTTCCTTGGCCTTCTTCATATGGATATTGTGCAAGAAAGGCTTGAAAGAGAATATAACCTGGATCTGATATTTACAGCACCGACGGTCGTCTACAAGGTTCACACTCTTGAAGGTGAACTACTTGAAATTGAAAACCCGGCGAAGTTGCCAGACCCAACGAAAATAGCAAAGTTTGAAGAGCCATACGTCACCATGATTGTGCACACGCCAGAAGAATACCTGGGACAGCTTTTGAAGCTCCTGCAGGAACGGCGTGGCAATCAGAAGGCCATGGATTACACCACCTCAAAACGTGTGCGGCTCACATACGAAATCCCGATGAACGAGATGATTTTTGACTTTCACGATAAGCTGAAATCAATGTCGCGCGGGTATGCCTCAATGGATTACGAGTTACTTGATTACCGAGAAGGTGATCTTGTGAAGTTGGATATTCTTGTTAACGGCGAGCCTGTCGACGCGTTGTCATGTATCGTGCATCGAAGCTACGCTGCAAATCGCGGTCGACTGCTCTGCGAAAAACTGAAGGAACTCCTCCCCCGCCAGATGTTTCAAATCGCCATTCAAGCAGCCATTGGCAGCAAAGTCGTGGCAAGGGAAACAATCTCCGCGATGCGCAAAGACGTTACTGCCAAGTGTTACGGGGGCGACATCTCCCGCAAACGCAAACTGCTTGAGAAGCAAAAAGAAGGCAAAAAGCGCATGAAGCAGATTGGATCTGTCGAGATCCCACAATCAGCCTTCACCGCGATTCTTAAACTAGATAGTTAAATTTAAATTAAAAACGCACACTTTCGCCCGCTGGATTGGATTCGGATTCGCCCACTGCGATGTTGTCGGCTCTTTCATAAAGGCCGGCTAACCTTGCTTCTTCCCTTAAAGCAACATTGCGCACTGCAAGGAAGCTTGGATAGTAATTACGCGCCGCAAAACCAAACATACTTGTTTTGTGCTCGTTTCTGATTTTCATGTAATCATCGCCAAATTTTTGAATCGCGCGCATGACCCCGTTCAAACCATAGTTGTACGCGGTGATCGCCAATTCCCATGACCTGGTCCGTAAAAAAATTCCTGCAAGGTGGTCCGTCGCGGCATCAGTCGATAACCGGGCGTCAACGCGCCAATCTTTCTTCCTCCTCACCACCAGGCCTTCGGCCCTTGCCGTGTGTGGCATAAATTGCCAAAGGCCTTTGGCGCCTGCCTTGCTTGTGGCAAAGCGGTCAAAACCACTTTCAAGATGTGGCAAATAAGCCAAGTCCTCCGGCAACCCCTTCTCGCGCAGAGAGCGCTTAATCATAGGGATATACTGCCGACTTCTTGTCAAACTTTTCTCAAATTCAACGCCACGCTGGCATCGGACCTGATCTTTTGCCTCGAGGAAAAAAGCGCGATGGCGTCTATCTTCAGGGATTGAGCGAAGAATTCTGCGCTCAAAATCATTTGAGGGTACGCCTTTTTTGGACAAGTTGGCGAGAGCGCCACGTATTTTACGCACATGGTTTTTCAAAATAGTATTGGTGCGAGTGGTTTTGACCCGTGGCACTCGGGCTATATAATAGATGACGTCCAGATCCCACTCATCGTGGAAGGCGCACTCTTCCGGCTCGATGTCAGTGAACACGCGCTCCCAAAACTTCACGTCCTGCTCCAAGCCCTTTGGGACTTGCAGAGCGGATGAGAGCTCAGTGCGTTGCCCAAGTGCTAGGTTTGAGACCCCAAGCAAGATAGCTGTAAATGCCAAAGTGAGGCGCATTACGATGACGTCCTTAAAACTTACCTGAAATGCTTTAATTAAAATCTTTTAATATTGTCCCAAGTTCCTAAGGAAATCGAAAGTGTGGGTAAAAATTACGCACCCCGGCCGCAAGGCAAATTCTTGGGATTACCGAGTAATTACAGTAAGTTTTCATTTAGCCGCTGAAATCTACGAGGATAAATCATCTTGATTTTAGTCACTTAACAGATAAAGATCGGCTCTCCTAACAGCCAATTCCAATGTGAATGAGGTCACCAGCACTATGGTACGCAGGATTTTGCCATCCCTATTTTTAAGCTTTGTGTTGCTAAAGTCTTTGCCCTGTCTAGCACAGGAAGTCCCTCCGGGGCATTCGCACCAAGGACCTGCGTTTGACGAAGGACCTCGGGAGTTCGCCACCCTTGAACTGGGTATGCCTGATATTGATTTTAAAACACCTAATTGCAACAGTGAAGCCAACGCTTTTATTCGTCAAGGGATTGGCCAGCTTCACGGGTTTTTGAACTTTGAGTCCGAACGCTCCTTTCGCCAAGCCGCCTACATCGACAAAAACTGCGTCCTTGCCTACTGGGGGATGGCCATGTCGAGTGCCGTATGGGTCGGCGATAACGACCGGGCACTAAAATTTGTTCAACACGCAAAAGATCGACTTAATAATTCCAGCACGGAGCGCGAAAGACTCTACGTTCAAGCAGTAGAGGCTCTGGCAACGGGAAATATTGACCGACACTTGTCGACGCTTGAAAGTATTTTTAAAGGCAACCCCAACGATCTAGAGGCCAAGGCATTTTTTGTAGTCAATAGCTGGATCCACAGGATCTACCGTCCTGGTTTAGCTGAATCCCCAGATGTCACTATTCAGTCAGAATCCCTATTTCGCCTTGCGAAAGAAATCCTAGCTCTCAAACCAAATCACCCGGTCCACCACTATGTCATCCACATGTGGGATACAGACCAAAACCATGCCAAAGCACTGAATTCTGCCGATCAGAGTGGCTTTACTGGACCAGCAATTGCGCACTTATGGCATATGGCAGGACACATTTATTCTCGAGCCCGTTTACTATTTGAAACCTGGTGGTCGCAAGAAGCGGCAGCCCGCATTGATCATACTTACATGCAAAAATCGCGGATTTTTCCATACTGGCTCCACAATCACGCACACAATAATGAGTGGCTATCCCGCACGCTGATGGCCATGGGTGATTTTGCAAAGTCTAAGGCCTACGCGCTCAATATGCTCGCCCAGCCTCGCCACCCAAAATTAAATCGCGTCGACCAGTACCAACATATCCAAAACGGAGTCTTAAGAAGCTCTGAAGTTTTGGAACGTGGCGAATACTGGTCAGAAGCGAAGACGTTATTCAATTCTCCGTTTATGGTTTGCGAGGATTTCACATCCCACAAGGACTCCTTTGACACGTGCAAACGTATGAAGGCTTTAACCATTGCGATGACGGGAACAGCTGACGAGAAAATCTGGCAAGAGTTTGCAGAGCCCGTCAGCACTGAAGCTTCCGCTGTAGCCGACATCATTGGTCATCGAAATCAGGACAATGCGCTCGTGCGATTGAATGCTCTACAGCATCTGCAAACTGGTTGGGGCTTAAGCCGTCTGGTTCGCTACAATATGATGGCGGGCCAAGACGCTCGCGCAGCAGAATTATCTGATCGATTGGTGTCAAGTGATACGACAAATAACGTCGTATTCAAACTGCTTGCGGCAGCTGCCAATGCGAAAACTGGGCAGATGGATCAAGCAAATAAATACTTGCAAGCCTTGCTTCCCGTAAGCCAGGAAATCGACGACACCTCGCCATTTAACAAAACGATGATCGCCATTCTAAAAGAGTCCGGAATTTTAAATGCCAACTGGCGTCAGATGTTCAGAAACTGGCGCGCGGTCCATACAAAGCGCCCTAAGCACGAGACGATGGGACCACTTCTCTGGCAGGCCATTAAAGCCCCAGAATTTGAGTGGACTGATTCTGACGGAACACGTCACTCACTCAGCCAAACTGTCGGCCGCAAGCCTACAATTGTCGCTTTCATGCTTGGCAATTGCCCCAGGTGTGATGAGCAGTTTGAGCTTCTGGATGCACGACGCGAAGAGCTTGCACGTCAGGGAATAGAGCTGATTGCCATTGCTTCGACTGAAGCCAATATTCCGGCCTTCAAAAAAATGTGGTCTTACGATGAGTTTGAGTCCCTCCCCATTCACGGTCTGTTTGTACTTAATTCCAACCGCGATGTGGTTTGGCAGGACATCAGCGCCAGCGCGTTTCTTGACATCAACTTCTTGATGACTGAACTTCCGAGGGTTTTATCCCCGCTGCAGAACCAAATGATCAAGGGCCACCTAGCAGATCAAAGACGCAGGTAATAGCTGGCAAAACAACCCGGGCTTGGACACTTTCGCGCCAAGCCCATGAAGGTCGCTTATTAGATAGATCCTCATCATCTTAGTTGGCGATGTGGTCTGCCATCAACCTCAACCAAAACCTTGTCTCAATCTGAATCAGAGGTTTTACGTAGTCTTGACCTTGATCCAGATCAGTTAACAGCTGCAATTATTTCTCGCAAAGTGCTTAAATCCACTCAAAGCTAATCCAAGATCACCGGATCTTATTCCATGTAGCCTTGTAAAATGAAGTCACTTTCATTTTTAAATACTGACAGCAGCTCGCCCAGAGGAAATACAGGTGCGGGTTGGCCGTTACTCTCTGAAAAAGCTCCCACACAGCTCATATAGCCTGTTTCCTGGGTGAGTAGAGGGTCTTTGTAAAGTCTTAAAGCCGTTATATCCGCATGGTCCGGATTTTGACGATCCCAGCCACTAACAAATAAGACAGATTTGCCAGGGAGTGCTGCGGAGCCTGTATTGAATAGCTGGCATGTGGCAGGTCTTGCGCCATTGTCAGGTTGAATTTCTTTGTAGAGATCAAAAAACTTATCACCATCACCAGAAACTTTACCGTCATTAACGATCACACTCTGACCTTTTGCGAGGCCGTTACGTAGGCCAATTTTAATAGCGCCACGTCCCGCAAGCTCATAAATTGACACCATGAAAGGCGGCATAACGGCACGTGTTTCTCCCACGCCTAAAAAGCACTGATTGATCCGTGAAGCCAATAAAATAGCGTCGTCACTCAATTTAATTTGTCCGCGAGCTTCTTCCGGCACGCGGCGCTGCATGGGTAGCCAGGTTAGTTCGCGGCGCTCTTGCAAAGCCGTCAATAGTTCGGCGGTAGCTGCTTGTTTTTGTTCTTGCGTAAGCTGCTTGGCTCCTTGAGGGTAGCCATCTGGCATGACATCTAACTTTTGAAAGTAGGTTTGCAACTGCTTTACTGGAATTTTGACGACGTTTTGCGCGCAGCTGTTACGGTCATAGGGGGCGCTCGACCAAGAGCAATATCCGCGGTAAACCCAATCTTTCTCCACCCAGTAAGCGTATTTAACCGGCGGTAGAACTTCTTTATCAACCATTGTTGCGTCGCGAAGTTTCGCTTCACCAGTAGAGGAGGTCTTACAGCCAAAACTCGCTGCAATCATTGAAATCAAAAGTGGAAATATTAACTTCATGTTACCCTCCAATTAGACCAAACAGCTTTTAATTGTAGTCTGTTTGTATGTTCAAGTCAGCTCTAGACCAATAGATTTTTGAAAAGAAAGCCGGTAAAATTAAGGGCTCAAACCCTTTGGAAATGGCGAATAAAATGCGGACGTTAAAATGCAGCATTCTTATGTTGATATTGCTTGCTGTCTCGACTTGTAAAACTGCTCATGTGCGAGATGGTGCGAGCACTTTAAGATCATTTTCGGCACCAGATGCTGCCAATACAGCCGTCGTTCTCATTCACGGTTGGGGCAAGACTCCTCGAAGGCCCACTTTTATTTGGCGACTCAAGATTAGACCGTACACGGATCTTTCTGCTCTGCGAGATCAACTCAAGGCTGCTGGTTTTACCAATGTGAATGTGATCGACTATGACGATGAGCTGAGCCTGAACGAGATGGCAAAAACTGTCGCGGAACAGATCCAAGGAATTATCGCTAAGGCAAATAATCCAAATCTAAAGCTCGATGTTATCGGGCATTCTTTAGGGCAGTTTGTCGCTTTAAAGTCCATACTTGAAAATCCTATTGCACCTGGTTCGTCTGAAAAAATTGTCGATCGCGTTCGACTTTTTGTTGGTCTTGCGGGAGCCGTGAGAGGCCAAGATGTTATTCGCCCCTGTCGAATTTTCCCGAACCAATGCGGCGGAGCAGAGGTCTTATCGCCATATTACAGTGCCGCTGATCAAGGTGCCGAAGACCTAAAGCAGTTGTTTGCAACCAATTACGATATGATCAATCGGCTAAAAAAATGCTCCCTCTATGCACGCGCAGATGAAATAGTTGACTCTCCCTACAACGCTGGAAGTTTTGCCAACCTTGGGTTTGATCAGGGTAATCTGAGGGACATCGAAATCGACTACAACGGCTCAAAGTTTCACAAGGACGTGAAAGATAGTCCGGAAATAATCGCTAAAATGCTGTCTGGCTGCTACGGCATGTTATAAGGGCTTAGAGCAGGGCGGGGTCCTGGTCCATGGCTTGAAAGGGCAACCCCTTGCCACGGCTCGCCTTCCTTTAATTATGCAATAAATTCAGAATGTTACACATGGCGCAGAAATGCCTTAGAATTCAGCCTGTTATAAAATCGTTAGAATTATTTAAAATATAATAAAAATTAAATTGATTTTATGGTGCGCCATAGAATAAAGTCCGTCTGTGGTGGAAATACCGCAATAGTAGACTTTGTGCTCCATTCGAATTACTGATGTTGGTGAATCTTTAGACGTTGAACTTGATGCTGAAGTGGATGAGGTACCCTATGCGGACTACTGATTTTGGTAAATTAAAACGGCCAGTTTTCTGTCTGGCGTTACTACTTACAGCCGGCGCGGTTGTTAACTGCGGAGCTCCGGGTGATCTTAAAATCTTAAGTCCTGGCAATCCCAATCAGACTGCGAACCAACATGACCCAATGCAGGCCGAGGGTTTTGAAGTTGACGATGCACCCATAAATTCTGCCATGCTATCCCTTACTGACACGTCCCCTCAACGTCTTGTCTGTCGCAGGGCTCCCGGGTCTAACCTCGTGGGAGAGATGACTTACATGTCGCTCAAGGGTCCCATGAGAGTTGCTCGATTTACTCAAAACGGTAACGTTGGTGCTTGTGAAATGTCGCGGCGTGCCGCCAGAAACAATGTGGCCTGCCTTGAGGGCAGTGGTGGCTATACAGCCACAAAACTTGATAATCAATCTACACTGAAATCATTCAGTAAACTTGGTGATTGCTTAGCTTACACACAAGGCAAGGGCAGTAATATCACCTCAAAAGGTCGAGTTCAGTTTATTGACTCGCGAGAGCTTAATGCTTATTTGAAAAATTTACCTAATCTTGCCGATAAGCAGTTGAATGCTGCTCTCCATTCGGATGAAACCATCTGGTATGACGAAGACTCAATGGTTTTCGTCTATCAGGATTCGTTTGGTAATCCAACTGGTCCCGAGGGCCTGCGCGCTAACCGTGTCGCTTACGATGTTGGTGCAACAGCCGCAGAGCCAGATATCAAAGCGCTAACCGAGTATTTTGAACTTCAAACTTTTAAATTCCCATTCTCCATCACGGCAGGTCGATTGGACCGCGGCAACTCGGAAGCCATCTACTTCTGGCAGCCCCCACGTGATGAATCAGGCAAATACGTTCCCGTGACTTGGTGGAAAAGTGGCTCCCACTGGCACTGGGTGTTCCCCACCGGGACAATTTTTGGAGAATTATTGTTGGTTCGTGATGCATCATCACCATCCGAGTGGTACGTCCACGAGGTACGAACACGGGTTCGAGAAATTAACCGTTGGCGTACAGACATCTTTAGACCATTTCCCCGTGCCAGTGACTTTGCAGCGGCCATTAAAAAATACCGCAGCAACTGGCAAGGAACTGACCTCAAGGAACTCGTTGCGCATCTTGAGGACAATACAAATTTGATGCCTGCAAAAATGGAAACTAAGTCATACGCGAAGGTCATACCAAACTTTAATGGCTACTATGACAAATTACCTGCGACCAAGGATCATGCTCTGATTCGAAGTCTACTGAAAAAGACTGTCTTTAAATCGGCGATGAATGCCGAATGGAAGAGATCGGGTGATAGGGTGACTTTTGCCCCAGCTACCGATGCAAACTTTCACATTGTCCCGAAACACCACATTGCTGGTCTTCTGGAAAACACAGAAAAATCGTGTGCCCAATGCCACAACCGAACTGGCCAACCGCTGGGACAATTGGACAGAAGAGCCGTGCTTTATGGTGAAATATGGGGAGAAGATCAGATTTTCACTTGGCACCCGTTTAAGCCCATAACAGAAATTTACTCTGTGTCTGATGGTAGCCGTGTGGTTCATCCTAAGCTCCAAGAGGCAGGTTTGCTTCTTCAGAAGAAACCCGCGGCAAACGATCCAATTTACCGCGAGCTACCCAAGCCCTACTCACCGGTCTATAAGTAAAAATAAGTTCAACTTTACTCATCTCAACCCACTTGGCGCAAATCCAAGTGGGTTTTTTATTTATCGTAAACACCCAAGATGAAGATCGGCATAGCCCTTGCAACTGTCTAAAGTAATGTCACGGTCACTGCGAGGGGGACACGGCTATGGATCTATCGACTGCACTTAGAAGCGCTAGACACGGTATAGAAAAAAACGCGACCAGCTTAAGTGCCACTGGTGAGGCATTTCTGCCATATTGGCTATCGGAGCTCAATACTGAGGCAACTGCGTCACAGCTAGCCCTAGAGAAAATACTCTTACCGTATGCCAAAGAAGCAAAACATCTTTTGCCCGCTCTGTTTAAGGGCATTGAATTAGAACTAAATAGTATTGCCAGTAGTGCGAATAGAGCGTCTAGAACATTTTATCTTGGCGGCAAGTCGCTCCTCGATACACAACTGAGGGAAATTGATACCCATGTTAGACGGCATAATATTAAATCCGCGTACATTGAAAATCACTTAACCGACATTTTAAGTACAATCGAGCTTGAAGACCTTGGCCAAGGGTTTAATGATGAACGCGAGCGCCTTTGCTGCAACATGCGGCTAATGGATGAGGGTGGTTAGTCTTTTAAATGCTGTTTTTGCGGCGATGCCTGCTATTACAAAGGCTATGCCGAGAGCGATATTTAGAGAATTATTGAGCATTTAAGGCAAATAAATTCACGGGTAGCCTATTTTCTTAGGCAGAAAAAAGTTCTATGATGACCTCTACATAAACTATAAATGGTTAGAGGTTTTTCATCATGATGACTATTGACTGGTCACCACGGTCAATTTCTGAGTGGCGGCACATGCTGCGGGCCGCGCCGCGAAGTAATTGGATGCAGTCGCTGACTCTAGCTAAAGCACTTAAAGATATTTTTAAAAAAAACACGCGCGTTGGCGCGATCAGGCTTGACGGCAAAATCATCGGAATGCTGACTTTGCAGGAAGTTGCCATCGGACCGTTTAAGCTGGTGGAACTTTACCGAGGACCCATTTGGTTCTATGAGTCACCTGAGGAAGATTGGCTGGAGGATTTTGCAAAACTTTTTGCCAAAGAATATCCCAAGGGACTACTGCAGCGAAGACGCTGGCTACCCGAGTGGCCCGACTCGGAAACAGCCCGATCAACTCTTAGAAAACATGGCTTCAAAGGAACAAAAAATTTTTACGAAACAATCTGGCTTGACTTAACCCGCTCTGAAGATGAATTGCGCGCCGCACTCAAAAGTAACTGGCGAGGGCATTTGAAAAAGGGCTCAAACACTGATTTGGATATTAGAATTGATCGCGACGGATCATCAATTCCTTTGTTTATCGAATACCATGAGCAAGAAAGAACCCGTAAAAAATACCTCACGCGCGGCGCTGAGCTTCTAACCAATGAGCTTAAGAATGCTGCTACATTAAAGGAATTATTGATCCTCTGGGCAGTGGACGGCAAAGAACCCGTAGGCGCCGTCGCAATTGTAATGCACGGTAATAGCGCCACCTACCGCGCAGGTTGGTCTTTAGCCAGGGGCCGCGAACTCCGAGCCCATAATGTCTTGCTGTGGGATGCTGTAAGCATGCTCAAAAACAGCAATTACCGCGCACTTGACCTAGGCGGAACGACACCCACATCAGGTTCAGCTGGCTACATCAAATTCAAGGAAGGAATGGGCGGCGAGTCGTTTCGAACGATTGGTGTCTCAGGCTAATTAGCAAAAATTAATGAGTGGGCACGTCGCTTAGATGTCCGCCCAAAACCCAAACTGCCTACCCTATGGGCGGGGCAAAGGGCTTCTTGACAAAAAATGACGTTATTACAGTAGTTTACCCCCCCCCAGGAAATCTCGCCCACCCGCTCAAGTTTCTTTTGTACCGAGCCGATCCCTTTTACCAAATGAATCATAATATTAACGTCTCCCCCCACCGGGTGGACGGGTGTATCTCAGGAGGAATCGACTGATGACTGCAAAGCCACTTTCTAGCCACGCTCGCAAGACTTGGGTGATTTTGTTTTCAGTCATGCTCGGCACTAGCTTACAGCTGAGTTGTCAAAAATCCGCAAGTTCATCTGCCGGTGCTGGCGGCGGTGTTGGTGGTACGACGACTGCTGAAGAAGAAGTAGAGCTGGAAGTTTCAGGCACCATTGATCCGACAGATTTTGTGCAAGCACAAGATTCCGTTGAAATTGGCGGCGTTAATCTTACGACGGCAGGCAAGTATGCCATCTCTGCATTTTATCTTAGTCCTCTTGGTAAAAAAGTTCCCGTCTACCAGGGCACATCAGATAGAGAGCGTTTTAGTTTCAAAAGCAAGGTCCCTAAACGCTATTTGACTATTGATGTTACAAGACTTTCAGATGGCTACCGTCTGGGAGCTTTCCTGCCTCCAGCTCTAAGAAATAAACTGGCAAAACTTCGACTCAATCGCGCAAGCTCAATTGCAGCGAAGATGGCCAATATTGTCGCAGATAAAGCTGTGGCAGGTGACGAAGCTGCTCTCAAGGCCTTAGCTACAAATAGTATTTCCGTAGCTGACACCCTGGTACTAGCCCAGAGTGTCGCCCGCGTGATCACAGAGCAGGAGACTCAAAACAAGGGAAGCTCCATTGACTTAGCCGCACTGGCTGCAAAGCTAGTCGAAAAATCAAACGAGAAGATTGCGGCCCTTCAAGGTGAAGGCCAATCAGTAGCAGTGGTTGCGGAGAAAATCTCGGAGAAGACCTACGAGACAGTCTTTAGTGGTGATGCTGAGGCCACCTCGCCAGGAGTCCTCGCCTACCGAACCAATCACGACCTTGGAACATCGACTGTTGCCAAACGTGATGTCGCTTACGAGGCTATCAAAGATCTTAGTGGTGATAGCACAAAATACGTTGATGCAGCTTTCAGAGTCGAAGCCGAAGCTTACAGAAATGCTAGTAGTTTATCCGACGCAGTGGCCGCAGAAAGTGGCGCAGCTGGCGCATACAGTACAAAATTTAGCGCATGTTACGCAGGTGATTCTAGCTGCGCTGCTCCTGCTGGCTATATACCACCACCTCCACCGTCATCCTCAGCAGCCGGTGGAAATAGTGGCGGTACAGGTGGCGGCAACAGTGGCTCTGACCCAGTGGTGGTACCCGCCATTACAATCAACTCACATCCATCAAATCAAACCGCAGCTAACGGTTCAGCCACATTTTCCGTTTCAGCATCAGTCACACAAAACGCAGAGTTAACATATCAGTGGCAGAAAAAAGAATCCGGAGCTAGCTCCTTCGTGAATTTGAATGCTGAAACCAGCAGTAGCCTTTCTCCCTCTGGTCTAACGAACGCCAACGACAACGGTGATGTGTACCGAGTGATCGTGTCTGCTTCGGGCGGAGCCACAAGCGTGACATCATCTGCCGCCACGCTCACTGTCAATCCTTGCCCAGCCAATGGCTGGTGCGCAGAGGAGTCCACCTTCTACATCGGCGGTGCCGCCACATCACTGAATATGACAGGTGGTGGAACTTGGAACGGCCAGACCTACACAAGCGGCAGTCCAAAAGCTGTCATCACCATCACGGCACATCCAGCTAATCAAACTGCAAGTGACGGCGGAGCTAGCTTTTCTGTTGTGGCGTCAGCGACCAATGGCGCGTCCTTAACGTATCAATGGCAGAAACAAGAATCGGGCGCTAGTTCCTTTGTTAATATGAACGCTGCCACTAGCAGCACCCTCTCTCTCTCTGATCTGACGAACGCCAACGACAACGGTGATGTGTACCAAGTGATCGTCTCTGCTACGGGCGGAGCGACCAGTGTCACTAGCAGCACTGCGACACTGACGGTGCCGGATGGTGACGCTTCTGCTGGAGTCTTCACAGTTAGCGGACTAACTGGATCAAAATCGGGCGCGAATGGAACTTACGTTCTGGGCGGAACCCTAAACGGAAAACCCTACTACAAAAAAGGAAATTACGGACCTCATCCAACAATTCTCCCAGCTGTGATCGGAGACTACATTATAGTGTGGGCTCCTTTCGGCATGAATATGTGGAATTGGTGGCATAACGAATCAGGCGTTGCCGTCGGTTCAAATACAAACCCTAACGATCCACCAACAATAGCAGGTGATTGGGCAGGCCCCGAAGGAAATCTTGTCTTCACCACTACTAACCCAACAACCCCAGTCATCACGATTAACACTCACCCGGCCAACCAGACTGCCGCCAGCGGCTCTGCGACATTTACCGTCACAGCGTCGGTCACAGAAAATGCCACGTTAAGTTACCAGTGGCAAAAACAAGAAAGTAGCGGCAGCTCGTTTTCAGATATCTCAGGCGCTATATCAGCCACACTTAGTCGTTCAAGTCTGACCAATGCAAATGACAACGGTGATCTTTACCGCGTCGTGGTTAGCGCCACAGGTGGAGCGGTCAGTCTCACCTCAAGTCAGGCTACTTTGACGGTTAATCCTTGCCCAGCAAACGGATGGTGCGCTGACGAAAGCTCTTATTACATCGGAGGCACTGCCACGTCACTCAACATGACAGGCAATGGGACCTGGAATGGTGAGACCTACACAAGCGGCAGTCCGAAAGCTGTCATCACCATCACGGCACATCCAGCTAATCAAACTGCAAGTGACGGCGGAGCTAGCTTTTCTGTTGTGGCGTCAGCGACCAATGGCGCGTCCTTAACGTATCAATGGCAGAAACAAGAATCGGGCGCTAGTTCCTTTGTTAATATGAACGCTGCCACTAGCAGCACCCTCTCTCTCTCTGATCTGACGAACGCCAACGACAACGGTGATGTGTACAGAGTCATAGTCTCTGCCACGGGCGGAGCCGATCCCGTCAGTTCAAATACGGCGACATTAACTGTAGCAGCAGCAGCGCCCACTGCTCCGACCTCGGTCGCCGGCACCGCCGGCAACGCGCAAGTATCCCTCACCTGGAGCGCACCCTCAAGCAACGGTGGAGCCACGATCACGGATTACGTAATTCAGTATTCCTCAAACAACGGCAACACTTGGACAACGTTCAGTGACGGTATATCGACCAATACGAACGCTCTGGTAACAGGTCTTACCAATGGCACGGCTTATGTCTTCCGAGTCGCAGCGGAAAATTCTACCGGAACAGGAAATTACAGTGTCAACTCCGGTTCGGTGACTCCCACGGCTCCCATAGTAGGTCCCATGTTCACCAACATATCAGCACAAGCAGGTTATAGTTACTCTGGAGAAGGGACCAGCACATTATCTTTTACTTTTGATACAAACGCTGGGTCAGTATATGGTGGTAGAATCTTATATTTTACTGTTAGTGGAAACTCAAACGCAAAACTCGTAATTCCACAGTTTGGCGGCAATAGTTATTTTACATTCAGATTAGAAAAAATTGGAGGCCCTGTTCCATTTGGATGGATTGAAGATACTGACGCTGGCGAGATAATTGCAAGGCCAGCCATCGTACCAAAATATGAATTTGGATTGGCAGCCAGTAACACTCCAGACGGGAACGACATATATGCTCTCAGAAGTATATTTAACGTTCCTCCAGGAAACTATTTCGTCAGAATGGATAGTTTATCGGGTGGTGTCGGGACAACCGGAGGGATAAACAGAAATGTTGTAAGTATCATCATGAACCTTTCGAACGTTGGATCTATGGTATGGGGTGCTGGTGGGAATATTTTGGGTCGGACCACCGACACTCTTGTTGCTACCGGAAGCACCAGAACGGTGTCCGGCAGCGGAAGCTTACCAACTTCCTGTTATAGCGGAGGATTTGCGATAGATACCAGATGGAGATCTCGTAGCTTCATCGATCCTTGTCGAACAGATAGTGACACCTCACACTCTCTACCAACAGGAAATAAAACTTTGACCTTCAACCGCATAAGCGGCTCTCAGACCAGCATTGTCATGAATATTAATGGCGGGCCCTATGCTGCAAATGGATGGACTGAAGAAGAAGACGGCTCTTGGACAACTACAAATTTAAGCTCAGTCTCGTCGATTAGTTTACTAAGCAATACCACTCTCATTAACCGAATTATAGCCGTCGGCCCGACTAGTGGTACTGGTCTTGAAAAACTTCATGCGTTAGATTTGGTACTTAGCTCCGATGGCCAGACCGGCTTAGAAATTCCGTCGGCGCCTACTAATCTGATTGCCACGGCTGGCCCAGCGCAGGCTTCCCTATCTTGGACGGCGCCTACCATATCTGGAACAGCTCAGATCATAGATTATGTTATTCAGTATTCCAGTAATGGGGGGTCATCGTGGGCGACATTCCCCGATGACACCAGCTCTTCAACTAATGCCACTGTTACGGGACTTTTAGGGGGAACCTCTTATGTATTCCGGGTCACGGCCTTGACGGCGCTGGCGAACGGATCAAATTCTACGCCGAGCAGTAGCATAATACCGAGTACACCAGTAACGTCCAACCTCACATCGAATGGGTCTAGCAATAGCTGGAGGTGGGCGTCCGGTGGATATACCGATAGCCATTTATATATTGGACGATGGGATGATGGACAAATAGAGAGTGCTGGCTGGCGTTCTTCTTTCTTCGGTGTGCCGAAACCAATTTCAATTTCGTCCGCAACCTTTACTCTACCCTATACTTGGTCATCAGCATTAAAGGCCACAACTTCAGTTGTGTTGCGTGGGGCAAAACTTGCGAATGCGAGTCAAGGCCTGCAGGGTACAAGCCCCACGATCGCTAGTGCTACCGGCACCGTGACATCGTCTAACGGTAACCTCTCGATTGACTGCACGGCCGTCATTCAAGAGATTGTCGATCAGCCATCCTGGCAACCTGGAAATCCTATCGTCATCTATTTGTCTGGAGAAAACTTTCCAGCAGACTCTGAGATCTCCGCCAACGATACTGCAGGAACACTTACCATTACGATCATTAGCGCTCAGTCCCCCGAAGCTCCCAGCTCTGTCGCCGGCACCGCCGGCAATACGCAGGTATCCCTCACTTGGAGCGCACCCTCAAACAACGGTGGGGCTGCGATTACGGATTACTTGGTCCAATACTCATCAAATAACGGGACAGACTGGAATACATTTAGTGACGGAACGTCGAGTAACACGGGTACTACGGTAACAGGCCTCACGAATGGGACAAATTACACATTCCA
>JBAXLR010000011.1:0-31922 GCA_037134655.1 bacterium
GGCTACCAGGCTTTATTTCGTAAGCACGGCGCTCAAATAGCTGATGAGCTTTGTGAAGCGTGGCAAAAGCTCAAAGACCAAGTACGAGCACTTGAGAATGCCTCAGAGCATGTTCATCTTCTCCTTGAGCGTTTGGAAAAAGAAGTCAAAGGTGTGACGGCGACCTCAGAGAAGCTTGCTACGGCACGGCGCAAGGCCGCAGACGTAGTGGCGAAGCGAGTAGAAAAAGAACTTTCCGATCTAGCCATGCCTTCTGCGAAATTTTCTGTGGAATTTTCGCCAGTGTCTCGTTCTGTACCAGCCATGGATCTTTCAGCGTTTGGTGAAGATGCGGTAGCCCTTTGGAGCGAAGTGCTCGATGCTTGGAGTTCAGTTTCAGAAATTGGTTCCGAAAGAGCCGAATTTTATTTGGCGGCTAATAAAGGCGAAGTCTCACTGCCACTTGCAAAAGTCGCGTCAGGTGGCGAGGTGAGCCGTATCATGCTCGCTCTCAAAAAAGCCCTGGTCGTCGGTGCAGAAACATGTGTGCTTGTTTTTGATGAAATAGACACCGGCATCTCAGGCCGGGTTGCTGACATTGTCGGCCAGAAAATCGCCGAGCTTTCTGGTTACTGCCAGATTTTATGCATCAGTCACTTGCCACAAGTGGCAGCCTACGCTGACCGCCACTATGTGGTACAGAAAATCGAGGGTAAAGATCGCACTGAATCGACTATTAAGAATCTTTCAGATGCCGATCATCTAAAAGAAATCGCCCGCTTACTATCCGGTGATAAATTAACTCAAGCATCCCTTGATCATGCGAAGAACTTGGTATCGGAAGCGAAGAGTCGAAGAAACAAAGTCACCCCATCCCGCCGAGATGGCCAGAATATCAAGTCGAGATCACTATGACCTTGAGTAAAACCGTCATTGACGGCATCGAGTGCCTGACCGTCATCAGGGAAAATGCTGCAAAGACGGCAATCATTTTGCACGGCTTTGGGGCTGACATGAATGATCTGGCCCCACTTTATAGCTACCTTGATCCATCGGGTAAATTTAATTGGATTTTTCCAAATGGTATCGACGAGGTGCCCATTGGCCCTCACACGGCCGGCAGGGCATGGTTTCCAATTAGAATGGCCGAAATCGAGGCTGCTGCCATGCGTGGGGACGTGGTGGATTTTGCCGATGTCTGCCCGCCTGGGCTTGTGGAGGCGGAGATCCGTCTAAAAACCTTGATCAAGACCTTACGAATCAAATCCGAGGATTTAGTACTCGGAGGTTTTAGTCAGGGTGCCATGATGACCTGCCAAGTTGCATTAACCATGAAAGAGGACGTTGCCGGGATGCTTTTATTCAGCGGCAACTGCATCAATCTTCAGGTTTGGTCTGAAAATGCGGCTCGCCATAGAAAAATCCCGTTCATTCAAAGCCACGGAACAGAAGATCCCGTGCTAGGATTTAAACATGCTGAGAGACTTTATCAGATGCTGACCAATGCTGGTCTTAAGGGCGAATTTATTCCGTTTAAGGGTTTTCACGAAATTCCGCTGCCAGTTATCAGGGAGGCAGCAAAATTTTTGGATAAGATTGCGCAAGATTAAAAAAGGAGAGCGAGTTTATGAAAAATGTAATTTTTGTATCGAGTTTATTGTTGGTGATGAACAGTGGATGCCGCACTCCATCTGCTAGAACGGGTGGGGATTTAAAGCAAGCGCAAGGCTTGTCTTGCGACCCTAAGGGAATTTTGACGGATCTAAGTCCTGGTGGTTTATTTGCGACGAAGAGAGTCTTGTATAACCAACCACGCGTAGAAAAAGATTGGATTCATCCTGTGATGGCCGAGAAGTCTTCGCCCACAGATCTTGGCCTTTTCCATAATTTTATTCCAAAAGATGCTGAGGCTAAAAAAATCAAAAAAATGACGGCCGCTTTGGCGGCTTTAACCAAAGATGTTTTGGCGGTAAAAAGTATTGCAGCAAAGATGGTAGACGACACGGCTGAACTGAAGGGGACGAGCGAGCTTGTCAACGTCTTCAAAATTGATGCCGAGGCAATGCTACGCGTCAAGAAAATTAAATTTGACGTTCCAGGGAAGGCCTCGACGATCCTAATTGTCACAGGTTCGACACCTGCCTTTAAATCAGTAACTATTTCTGGTGATGTAAGCCCAGATAAACTTCTTTTTGTTTTACCAGATGCCGGCACCTTCAGAGTTCAAGGCGAAAAGTTCTCTGGAACGATCATTGCTCCTGAGACGGCCGTCTTCATGGAATCGAGTTTCAACGGTAGCATCTATGCCGGTGAGATCTCTGTTCGTGAGCCGATGACTCGCAGTTTTTATAGCGGGTGCTTCAGCACTCAGAATAAATGAGCCTTGAAGGTGGTTCTCGAAATATGATCATAAAGACTATTGTAGTGGCGTTTATCGTTTTGATTCTGACTGGAAGTGGTAACGCTAGGGCAGAGTCTTGTTTTACTCCAAATGCGTCAGTATCTTTAGGTCATCCTTCGGTTATTGAGGCCAACGTTGGTTTTACTGCTGGTAGCGCCCATGTGAATCCACAATCAAGCTGTGCGGGGGGCATGTTCGATTTGGGCGTTAGTGCCGGAGGTGCTCGCGCGGCGGTGGGTTACCGTGGTTTTCAGCGATATGATTGGCCCTCAGCGGCACAATACAATGCGTTTATCTATAAGGCGTACCCCGGCAGCGACTACTTTTACGGTGGAACATGTGGTGGAGTTGAGGCTGGTCGTGGCGGTTTACTCATGATGATGCGCTTGGGACTAGCGATGTGTACACAGAGGCGGCTTCCAATTTTATCCGTCAATTTCGGACTATTTTACTGACGCTCATGCTATCGATCTTGGTGCCGTCTGATTCTTTAAGAAAATTGATTTGATTCGTCGCGAGTTTGCGGCCCGCGGTCTCCTCCCAGAGTCCTAGTAGAACTTGGAAGAAAGACCGCGTACCAGAGGTCGGGGGGAGAGGGGAGAGAGTGGAGAATCAGCACCAACGAGAGATGGGACGTAACAACCCGTGGTGAGTGATAAAACCCATGTTGGAGTGGGTATCATCACCACGAGGGGAGAGACTTCTTACAAGATCCTAGCTACAGCCTGTAGTTGTTCCACAAGAGTTACACTTCAAGCAGCTACCGTTTCTGACCAGAGTTAGGGCGCCACACTCAGGACAAGGGTCACCCTCGTAGCCTTTTGCGCGAGCTTCCGCCCGGGCGTTGTAGCGCTCATACAGGGTCTCGTCAAAGACACCACTGGTCGAGACGGTCGTTACGGTTTTGGAAGCACCACCTGATACATCAAAGCCGATCTGATTTTGCTGCATCAGCACAGCTGACGTGTCCTCATTTGCGGTCTCAATTACGGACGTCGCTACGGCTTTCGACATTTTGCTTGTGTGGCGTCTTGTTCCTTGGACATCCTCTGGCGTGACATGGGCTAGGTCATTACGTCCTAGGTAAGCAATCGCGAGATCACGGAAAATGAAATCAATGATCGAGGTTGCGCGCTTAATATTGTCGTGTCCTTGGACCATGCCGTTTGGCTCAAACCTTGAGAAGGTGAACACGTCCACGTATTCCTCAAGTGGCACGCCGTACTGTAAACCAAGGCTCACGGCTACGGCAAAGCAGTTCATCATGGACCTGAGGAGTGTGCCTTCTTTGTTAATATCAAGGAAGATTTCTCCCACGTTACCGTCTTCGTATTCGCCTGTTCTCAGGTAAATACTGTGCCCGTCAATTTTAACCTTCTGCGTGTAACCTGCTCGTCTGCTTGGCAGTGAACGGCGCTTGCGCACGTATTCAGTGATCACTTTTGTGGTGATCTCTTTGACTTTCTCAACCGGCGTTTCAGCCGATTCAGCTGCTTCTATCCACGTAGCAGCCGTGGCATTGAGCGGCTGACTGAGCTTACTGCCGTCGCGGTAGAGGGCATTTGCTTTTAGCATGAGTCCCCAGCTCTTACGGTAAGCGTCAGAGACGTCTGTCATAGTGGCTTCATATGGTAGGTTAATCGTCTTAGAGATTGCACCTGAGATGAATGGTTGTGCTGCCGCCATCATCACGATGTGACCTTCTGCCGATATGAAACGCTTGCCGCGGCGACCACACTTATTGGCGCAGTCGAACACTGGCAAATGTTCCTCTTTTAGGTGCGGCGCACTTTCCAGCATCATGCTTCCGGTGACATACTCGTTGGCGGCTTCAATTTGTTCCTTATTAAAGCCAAGAGCTCGCAAAAGATTGAAGTCAGACTTGTCGAGATCTTCTTTTGCTATGCCCAGTTGGTTGATGCAGAACTCTTCGCCAACACTAAACTTATTAAATGCGAAGGTGATGTCAAAAGTTTGCGGCAAATCTTTTTCAATGGCCATCAAGATTTCGTCAGTGAAGCCTTTGGCTTTGAGTGATTCTAAGTTGATGTGCGGCGCACCTTTAAGTGTGCCGAAACCAAGACAGTAGCCGATCATGTCGTCGATTTGTTTTTTGGTATACCCCAGTTTTTCAAGGGCAAACGGGATCGACTGGTTGATAATTTTGAAGTAGCCGCCCCCAGCAAGCTTCTTGAATTTCACCAAGCTAAAGTCAGGCTCGATACCTGTGGTATCGCAGTCCATCAATAGTCCGATGGTTCCTGTCGGAGCAATTACAGATACTTGTGCGTTTCTGTAACCGTGCTTAAGGCCGAGCTCCAGGGCTTGATCCCAGGATTTCTTGGCTGCGTTCAAGAGATCTTTAAACTGCGTATCTTGTTTGATCGCCAGAGGCTTGATGGTGAGACCTTCGTAGGTTGACTCATTATAAGCAGCCTTACGGTGGTTACGGATAACTCGTAGCATGTGCTCTTTGTTGGCCTCATAGCGTGGGAATGTCCCAAGCTTCGCGGCCATCTCTGCCGAGGTGCGGTAGGATACGCCAGTCATGATGGCAGTAATCGCTCCGGTGATGTCCACAGCTTCGGGTGAACCGTATGGAATTCCCATGCGCATGAGCATAGCGCCAATGTTTGCGTAGCCGATGCCTAGAGTACGGAAGTCCCAGCTTTTTTGGGCGATTTCCATGGAAGGAAATTGTGCCATTTGCACAGAGATGTCGAGAATCATGGTCCAGATGCGGCAGCCATGCTCAAAAAGAGCAATGTCAAATCCGCGTTTAGCATCGTAGAACTTTAAAAGGTTCAAGCTGGCTAGGTTGCACGCGGTATCATCAAGGAACATGTACTCTGAGCAGGGGTTTGAAGCGTTGATTCGACCGTCTTCCGGGCACGTATGCCACTCATTGATAGTTGAATCAAATTGAACACCTGGATCAGCGCACTGCCATGCGGCGTGAACGATATCATCCCAGAGTTTTTTGGCTTTAATAGTCTTGTAGGTTTTACCGTCAATGCGGCGTTTTAGCTCCCAGTCGTCACCAGCGTCGACTGCTGCCATGAAGCTATTAGGTATTCTCACCGAGTTGTTGGAGTTTTGGCCAGAAACAGTGAGGTATGCTTTGCTCGTCCAGTCGGTGTTGTAAGTCTCAAACTCGATGTCGTTGACACCTTGTTTTGACAACTCAACAATACGCTGGATGTAGTTGACGGGGACTTGTTCACGACGAGCAGCCTGCATCGCGCGCAGAAGCTCGTTATTTTTGGTTGGGTCAAAGCGTTCTTCGGTTTCGCCGCCACTGTTGATGGCATTCAAAATCGCACGAAGATTTTTCTCGATCACGATTGATCCGCAGACAAGGCTTGCGACCTTTTGTTCTTCGACGACCTTCCAATTAATAAACTCTTCAATATCTGGATGATCTAGATCAAGGCAGACCATTTTCGCGGCACGGCGTGTGGTTCCGCCAGATTTGATGGCACCAGCGGCGCGGTCACCGATACGCAAAAAGCTCATAAGTCCTGAGCTCTTACCGCCACCTGCTAAAGATTCGCCTTCGCCACGGATCATTGAGAAGTTGGTTCCGGTTCCGCTTCCATACTTAAATAGACGAGCTTCCCTGGTCCAGAGGTCCATGATGCCGCCGTCATTAACCAAGTCATCTTTTACGGCTTGGATAAAGCAGGCATGGGGCTGCGGCCTTTCGTAGGCATTTTTAGACTTTTGTAGAACGCCAGTCTTCGGATCCACATAATAGTGGCCTTGGCTTGAGCCTTTGAGGCCGTATGCGTAATAGAGACCAGTATTGAACCATTGTGGGCTGTTTGGCGCGCACATTTGGTTAGCCAACATGTAACAGGTTTCATCATAGAAAGCTGTCGCATCGTCCTCAGAGTCAAAATAACCGAAGCGACGAGCCCAGTCAGTCCAACAACCTGCTAAACGATGAAATACCTCTCTGGAATCCGTCTCAGCCCCAATTTTGGGGATGCCGGCCTTACGCAGGTATTTTTGTGCCATAATGTCGGCGGCCACCTGGCTCCAGGAGTCTGGAACAGTGACTTTTAAAGAAGATGAAGCTTTGCTTCCGTCGGAGTTCTTTAGCTCGGATGTCCGATCTTCAAAACGGATCCCCTCGTATGGTTGTCCAGGGGTTTTTACAAAGCGGCGCTCAAATTTCATGATCTATCCCTTCCTTGGTTATCCCCAACTTTGTTGTAGCTTCGACATGGTGATCAGTCAGGTATTAAATTTTAGCCTGTTCAAAACTTAGGCAAAAAGGTCCCTGTAGTCACGCAGTTAGCGTCACATCAAAGTGGTTCGTTACTCATGTTTTAGACGTAGCTCTCTGAAAAAAATAATACGAATCCTGAGCCACGGTGTCAAGAGCCGACACACAATATATTGTGTCAACACGATACCCACAGCACTATATGTTGTGTTTGGTGCATTTGGCTAATCAGAGATAAGCCATTATCAAAACTGATTATTTCTTCGTTTTTTTTTGCCTTTACCTAATCTTTTCAAAACAACTTATCCACAACCCCTCAAAAAAGCCCTGTGGATTGGTGTGGGAAAAATTTGAATTAAATTTGCGCAGAAAGTCAGACCTACGGCGTCTGCTCTAGCTTAGGTGGAACAAAAAATAGAGTTTTGCCCGAAATCTCCCGCAACTTTTGCGCGGAAAAAGTCTTGGGGAACATGGATGCTTCTCCTCGTAAGCGCGACAAAAATTTCTCGCAGCGCAACGTGGCTTTAGATTTTAAGGATGGCTTGAAAGGATTGCGCCCCAGGCATTTGGGGCGGTTTAAACTTCTTCTATTTGTTTTTTAGCGGTGATTTATTGACGCGAAGAATCTGCGCTAGCGCCATTAATGACAGACATTCTTTTCTCGGTCAAATAGGTGTTCACTTCGAGTTTTACAGTTTTTCCCTGAGAAATATAAAAACTTTGCGGTGATTTCCTACGGCTTCCATCCGCAGTGATGAACGAGAACTGCGATAAATTGTATAGACCGACAAACAGGGGCATTAATGTTTGCTTATCAAGAACCATATCCAAACTTGCTCCACTTAGGCTGCTGGGGCTTTTGGTTTCAACGCGCATAAGGTCTGTGAGTACGCCTGGTTTAAAAGTTGGTTTTGGAGTCACCTCTAAAAATCCTACTTTCAGGCGTTGATCGTCTGCTGCAGATAGGTTTTGCTTGATGTTGCGTGAGCCTTCTACGCCAACGCTCACATCTTTTTCTAAAAACAAAATCGGCACGTCTGTTTGTGATTCGGCGAAGTGGAAGTTTTTACCTTTCTCAAATAGCCGAACTTTCCTAGATCCAAGGCAGGCCCAGTCCTCAGCATCACAGCCAAGATCAACCTGAACATTTCGTGCATGTATTTTTAAGGTTTCGCCCTCTTTTGCTTCAAACTTGGCCGGGTGCAGCGACGTGGCAAGGCGAACTTTGAGCTCACCCGGTAGAATGGGATAGACCGTATTTAAGCTCATATAGTGTTCGCCGTTGAGCTCGGCAAAAAGTGGGGCGCCCCGGATTTTTTCTGCTTTGAGTAAGTCCACCTTCGGACTTGTCGATACCGTAAAGGTCGCCGGAATAACATTCTTGGTTTCACCTTCAGAAAGGCTTACGGCCATGGAGGTTCCGTTCAGCTGTAAGTTATAAGAGCCTTTCAAGACAAACAATTTGGCCCCTGGCTTTTGATTTTCGGTAAATGGATTGATGCCGCCCACTGGCGACAGAAAAAAATCCTCGTAAGGCGCTTTGCCGGCAGATTCCACCGATATGCTAGAGAGAACTTGGCTGATGACTTTACTCTCAGATGGTTGTGCATTTAACCCATTGGGCGTTAGATCGAGGCGTAAGGGCGTCATCCCCACCAAAAGATCACGCACACCACTTAATACGGCAAGTGAAAATTGATTAACGAGGTTTTGCCTGCTGCGCGTCCGCTCAGATCTGATGCACTGTATGGAAAATTTATCATCGGGGTTGGTCGGCTGAAGCGGGACGAAGTTGACCTGATGGGCTACAAGATTGATGTCTGATTTGGGGTAAATATTTACAAGCTCACTGCTACAGTCCGCTAAAACGAGATAGCTTCCGGGCATCAAAAGCACTCGCTCATTAAACTTGCTACGCGTCTCCGAGACGAACTGAAGCGGTGATTCGTTGGCAATCTTATAGATCTCGTATGAGCCTTCGGATAGGTGACGCACCGTTAAACTGCCACCCAAGTTTTCACGATTACAGCTGGTCGTAGTCACGAGAGTAAAAGCAGCAGAAAAAAAACAAAGTCTTCTTAGCCGGCGCGAGGCTAAAGTGATGCTAGCATCGGATGCAAAAAGGGTTTTTTCACTATTGGAAAATAGACTAGAAAACAAAATTGACTGATCCGCCTACGTTAACAATTGTAAAACCGACGAAGTGTAAGCGGGCAAAAGGTCCGACCTTAATCTTACCGTTTAAAATGGCCCAATCCGCGCCACCGCCGGCAGCCACGTTTACTTTGCCGCCTTTGACATCATTCGCCGCCTCAGCTTTATCCTGAGGTTTGGCATAGACTAACATATAGCCGAGCTCCACTCCGGCTTTTATCGTGGGGGCACCCATGAACTCAATAGGTTTTTCGTATTCTGCTCCGCCAAAAATACCGTGGAGGGTTGTATCGTAGTCGCGATCATCGACAGTCCAAACTCCTGCAACTGGGACGTAACGAGCTGTAATGAATACCTTTCCGTCACCTTTGTTCGACTCCCGCCAGCGGGCGCTAATATCTGAAGCTCCGATGCCCGTCCAAGTACCATTGGCCGGCTTAACGACCGCCCAGCCAAGGGAGGTTGTAAGTGAAAGCCTGTTTTCGATGGCTTTGCTTTGTTGTGATTGAACCACGACCGGTTTGACTACGGCCTTCTGCGCGGCCTTCGCGGGCTCCTCTGCCTCGGCGTCCTCTAGTTTTTTATTTAAAGGCGCCACTTTTGGAGGGGCGGCCGGAGGCGCTACGGGCGTGGGTTTTTCCGTGGGTGCCACAATGGTCTGAGTTGGTTTGGCAGCTTCAGCGTTTGGTTTTGTAACGGTTTTAGAACTGGATGTGGTCTTGCTGGCGGGTGCTTCGGGCTTACTTTTGGAGAGTTTATCGAGGCCAGCGCCAAAGCCTGAACCGGCGATCAGCAAAGAAAAGAACGCGATCGTTGTGATCATTAATGTATTCCAGGTCGGCATGGTTGTTACCCTTATTTTCAGACTTTAAAGAATGGCTTTGATTTGGGCGAGGAACCTTCGATCTTCGTTTTCACCGGCGACTGGTCCCAGTTGCTCGGTGTAGGTCGCAAATCTAAAGACCAATAGCCAGGCGTCAATTTCTAGACCGCCGCTGACGGTGCCCTGGTGGAGTCCTGCTTGCAGTTTAAATATACTTCCTAAGCCCCATTCAGCCCCAAAATTGAGTTTTTTCGAAAAGTGTAAGGGTTGATTAAGAGCGTGAGCATCAATACTGGTCAAGACGTAGTAGTTTCCGCTTTTAATTGGCTTGAAACTTATGCCAGCGTTCAAAGAGGGGTCTCTTGGTTTAGGTTTGCCGAGTTCAACGCCGTTAGCTGCGATTGCCTTAAGGGGCGTGCCTCCAAGATCTGTTACGCTAACGCCAAGTGTCGGGTCGCCTTGGGTCGTTGGAGTGAACAGCATCCCTGCGTCCACGCCAAAACCCAGGCCACCGATGACGTAGTCTTTCAGCTTTTTACCGCTCGAATCGGCTGAATTCTTGGAGAAGGCGGTAATGTCAGCCAAGCTGAATTCTCGTTCTACGCCCTGCTTAAAAGCGCCTTTTAAAGATAATCCAACACTTAAACGGTCTTCCAAAAAGCTTGTGGCGTAAGACAGGGGCACAATGGCGGTGAATCCTGCATCCAAATCCGCCGCGATGGTGCGGTGAATAATCATGCTTCCACCAACATCTAGACCCAACCCAAGCCCAAAGCCTCCATAAATAAAGTAGGGTGTCATACCAAAGTTGATCCACTGGGGTTTGCCAGTCAGGGTCTCGAACGCATCAATCGTAGCGTCCACGGTGGAGGAACCAGAGGAGGCGAGTTTTGTAAAATCTTTCACTGTATTTAGCGTTGAGGACGAGACGCCAAACTTTGGATTAAAGATCTCCAAATGCCAGCTTTTGATGCGCGCCAGGCCGGCAGGATTATAGAACAGGGCGTTGTAGTCGTCGGCCACTGCAACATAGGCATTTCCCATGGCCAGTGGTCGTATGCCGTAGTGCGTCCACTTTAGCTCGCCGGCGCTAGCAAGATTGGGCAGCAAAAATAGAATGAGAGCTGATAGCGTCAGAAATTGAGAGCTACGCATGGGTCTGCCTCGTAAAGGGTCGATAAGACGATTAAAAAATTGACTGTAATCCCTCTATGCTACCAAGTCTCAAGGGAGGTTGAAAGGTTCATGGGTACGGTGGTACCATCTTACTGAGATTAATGGATAAAATGGGGCTTTTATTTATGTCTAAGCATGACGTGGCGACTGAACGTAAAGAGCAAATTGTTCGAGCAACTGTCGAATGTATAACTAAACATGGCTACCACAACTTCTCCATGCAGGATGTGGCGCGAACGGCAGGCGTCAGCAAAGGCATTATTCACTACTACTTTCTGAATAAAGATGAACTCATGATGTGCGTCCTCGACAAAGTCGCAGGTGACATCGAACGCGTATTGGGTGAGGAGATGAGTTCCATCACAGACCCCTGGCGTAGAATGGAAATATTCATCGAATTCTGTTTCGAGATCGTTAAAAACACGAAAGAGTATTACCAGGTCAATATGGATTTCTGGACGCAAATCAACCAGAAAGAGGAAATCCGGAAAGCCATCGCAGCCCACTATTCGAAATTTCGCGAAGCTGCGGCCTTGGTTATTCAAGATGGCGTCGATAAAGGAAGTTTTCGCAATGTCGATTCAAGCGCCTACGCTTCCATAATCATCGCTATTGTTGATGGCCTGAGCCTTCAGTGGCTATTTGACGACAAAGTATTTGAATACAGCCAAATGTCGAAAAAAGCTTCGGAGCTAATTTTGGCGGGATTGAAAAAATAAGGGATTTATTTCATGTCCCAAGGATCTCAAGAGTCATCAATTCAATCGGCGCTTGCCAAATCACGCGAGCCGAATGCGGCAATAGCGCATGATGTCGCCCAGACCCTTGCTCTGCTCGAAGTTCATGAGTGTTGGACGCCGTGGTTTGAGTTGGTCAGGGCTAGGCTAAAAGCTGGAGGCCACAACAAAACAGAAGACTATGTGCAGATGATCCGCGTTAACGTCGCTTATCTTGAGGACGTGGATTCAGCAGCTTTGTTGTGCAAGGAATTAGTTCTGTCTGAGAAATTAAACTATGCGAACTTCAGAGCTGAGGTCCTTGATAAGATCTTGGAATCGGAACAGTACAAAACTGAAAGTATCTTGCTGGGTGGGGTCTATGAATCTTTTGCTCATCGTGAGGATAAAATTTCAGCTATCGAGCGACTTTGTTTTATTTTTGAGAAAAAAGCACACAATGAAAAGTCCTTGCATCAGTTCTATGAGCGGCTGAGAAAAATGCATCCTGAAAACCAGAAGGCGTTGCGTTACTTCCGTAGCCTCTATTCGCAGCTACAAGACTGGCCTGCGGTGATTGACGTGTTGAAAAAGCTCTTGGCATCAGCAAAGCACAAACAAGAATCCTTCCGACACGCTCAGGAATTAGCAGCGGTCTACCTTTATCAGCTTGGCGAGTGCCAAGAGGCGATCCACTACATTGAAGAATATTGTTCCGGAAGCCCACTCGACACCTCAACCATCCACTATGAGGCCTATTATAGATTGGGTAATTTGGATGGCTGTCTGCGCGTGTTGAGAGCTGCTCTTAATGTTGTCGATGATCAGGCGACGAAAGCCGTTGTGCATTACCGCATAGCGACCATTCACGAACAACAGGGCCAATTTCAATTGGCCTACGAGCAATTTCAAAAAGCCTTGGAGAACAATGACGACTTCATGGAAGCCATTGAGGGTCTGATCAGTAGCTCCATCAAGCTTAAAAATTGGCAGGTTGTACGCGACTGGCTGAATGTTCTTGCTGGTCGTACTCGCTCAAATAATCTTATCGGGCAACTTCGTGCTGGCATTCAGAGGTTAGAAGAGGGTTTGGCTAATGCAGCAACAAACCGTTGAGGCGCTCTGCGTTCAGGTACGCATTGGCCAATCAAGCCTTGTGTCTTTGCCCTCTGAATTTGTGCCCAAACGAATTAATTGGACTAAATGGGCTGATGGCATCGCCACGAGTCAGCGTGTTCGTAAAAATCGCTCTATGGTTGCGCCCCGCTTGTGCATGTCGCCCGACCATCAGGATCCAAAAGACAATCTAGCTTTCATGTCAACGCAAAATCAAAGTGCTTTGGAGCAAGTTGATCTGTTCAAGCTTATCAGCAGTGTTTCTGATGAAACTAAAATTTTGTTTGTTGGTAGCTGGGCGCAAACTTTGCCGTCATGGTTTAAAAGTCTCCAAGCGGTATTTGCCGCTAAGTACGCGTCTGTCGTTCAAGAAATTCTGTCGCAGCAGGTGAAATATTGGTCAAGCGTTGGCGAACGATTAGAGTCTTTAGAAAGCTTTCTGGTGGTGGATGACGTAGGTCGATTGTCGGCCCTGGCCGGGGCTGCGAAAATTTGGCGATCTCGCCAATCTCGCGCGAACGTCCTTTCGGAAGCGCGCTCAAGCTCATGGTTCGCGGCGACGCTGGAGCTACATATGCCGCGTGCGTCCGAGGGCAGTCCCATACGTTTACACCGGCTGCATGTCTTTAAACCAGATCAATGGTGCGGTTCTCCCCAGTTTGGTAGCACACCGATTCCTGGGCTTCCTGAATTTACGGGTATGCAGGAGATTTGGATTTCAGCACCGGGCTCGGGCATGAGCCTTTGGATTGCTGATCAATACGGCATGCTAAATGAAGGGATTTTAAAATTACGAATGCCAAGCGCGCTACTGGGCTGGCACCCTTTGCGCGACTTGATAGCTTTCATCGGTGGATCACCCTCCAACAGCATGATGTTCATGGTTGATGGCGAGCTTAACTTGCAGGTGCTAATGAAGGAAAGTGACGGTAACGTTTGAAAGATATTCGCACTATCGAAGTGACATGGGACGGTTCCCTCTATGACCCGGGAGCGTCCGACTTTGTTAGTGTTCTGGAAAACGTCTTAGAATCAGCTGACAGCGACAGTATTTTTTTGATCTATGCGCCAAAAGCTTGCCATGACTACCACCGAAGTTGGCTTGAGGGTCTCAATGATAAACTTTATTGGGAAGATCTCGTCGCACATTTTCAGCGTTTGCACCTGCTTCTTTTAAATCTTTGCCTGTCACGCGCTAAATGGTTCTTTATTTCGAGCGATGATTGTTTGGGGTCTTGGTGGGATCTCGCGTTGGCTTGTAACGGCCGAATTTGGGCTAATCCGTATGCAAAGGTAGGGTTTCCAGAGATTTATATTGATCTCATCCCGCCGCTTGCAAGTGGAGGTTTGCGAAAATATTCCGTCTATCAGACTTTGGAAGAGGCCAAGCGTCATGCCATTTTGTTATCTAAAGATGCATACTCTGCCGGTTTGATCTCTTTGGTTTTGCAAGGTGAAGGGTGGGCCACTGCTGATGGCTTGGAGGCGCTGTACCCCTGGATTTTGAAGTACACAATGACATCAAATCTCCGGTCAACCACTCGTAAAGAGTTGATTGACGAGACGCCTGATATCCTTGGCGTCATCGAAGATCGCGGCATCTTGCAAAAAAGGCGCAAACAAATGGCATCCAGTCATTTGGAAGCAGGCTATAGTTTACTTAAGGAGAGGAATATTTCCGCAAGAGCCATGGCCATGTCATGGATTCGGGCGGGTGGCGCTGCGAGAGTTCTCTTTGATGATTACCGCTCCTGGCTCTCTAGGCGAATAACGCGTTATGAGCTTGGTACACACGCAAAATGGTGGACAACAGCTGACGATTTGATTGCTGTCGATTTGGGCGCGGGAATTCCACCGCATTGCCTGATTCAGGAACTTTTGACGCGCAATTTTCATCTTGTTTTGATGGCAAGGTCAGAAGAGTCACTGCGTGACGGAATGGAGACTATTCTCAGTAGATTTCAGCGCGGTGGTGTACCCCGCAAAGAAGTGATGGAGTCGTGGAAGGGTAAATTAGAGTGGATGATTGGGGACCGCAGTGTGACCTCGGTTACCTGGTTAGCCTGTTACGCAAGTGATTTGATCGAATTGGGTACCGGCAAAGACGTGACTGTTTCCCGTTTCCGTCTGTCTGGGAATTTCGGTCAGGCTGATCTTGGATGGTCGGAAGTCATGTTTGCGGATACTGGCGATCAGCGCAATATCGCCTCGGTTCGTAATGGTGCTATGGAGGTCGCCGAAATATTATCCAACGGCCTTCTAAAGCCCGTTCAGTGGCCTCATCAGATTTCATTGGCGGTCGTTCTCAGATTTTGTTTGCTCATTGAAATGGTCGAATTGGCACAGACAGGGAAATGGCCCGATATCGTCGAGCAATGCAAGCTTTTGGCAACGGCAGGATGGGGATTTGCTTCAGATGTGCCGCGCTGGGACGGGCTTCTTCGCAACTTTGCAGATCACAGATCTTTAGAACAAGCTCTCACTGATCTTGGCTCTCCTGGTGGCATTCCTCTCAAGAACGCGTCCATCGCTGAGCTTCGTACACGCGCGCCTACAACGAGTCACGTGTCGCGATTTGATGTATCAGCGGCGCGCTTGTCGAGGCATTTCGAGGCTCTTGCAGTTGAGATGTGCGAGCGGCTAGTGCAGGCAAACATAGTGGACTCAGTGGCTATGGCTGATTTATTTATCACGCTTGCCTGGGGCCACCCGGGGACCGTTCCGGTGCCATCTGAATTGGGAGCAAGTGTGGGCCCAGCCCGGATTGCGTATTGGCGGCGAGGCGATATGTCGGCGGATGCTTCTGAAAATCCTTAGGCTTTGGCCCTAGGCGAAGCCTAATTTTTCCGCAAAAAAATACGCGTGTCGATTAGACCACGGCCCCAATCCAGGACCTGTGTACACATGGGCACACATTCTTTTTAAGGCTCGGCTGAATCAAAAATATATTAATAAATACAGGTATTTACAATCTTGCTCGGGGTGAGAATTCCTTGGCCCACATATTGCAGCATAGCTTCTTTGGGACGATTGAGGCATTAGTTGGCTCCCCCTAAGAAAAGGATGAAACCTCAGAACCATGGCTTCCAACAAACAACATACCGTCGCTCGCAAAGTCCAGCTTAGTGGCATTGCGTTACATTCTGGTAAGGTCGTTAGGTTGGAGATTCACCCGGCTGCGGTCAACACAGGCATCATTTTCAAGCGCGTGGATTTGCCTGGCATGCCAAGCGTACTCGCCCACGTGAGCAATATCCAGTCCACCGATTTAAATACGACCGTTGCCATTGGTGATGCCAAAGTTGCAACGATCGAACATCTGATGGCAGCATTTGCTGGTCTTGGCGTTGACAATGCCCTAGTCAAAATAGATGGCCCGGAAGTTCCCGTGATGGATGGCAGTGCTGCGCCATTTATTGAAAGGATCCTGACGGCTGGCTTGTCGGTTCAAAACGCACAGCGCAAGTATTTTGTAGTCCGTGAAGCATTTGAGTTCCGTTCCGGTGACAAATGGATCAAAGTCGAACCGTCTGATGCCGCTGAGTTTGAGATGCATATTGATTTCAAATCACTGGTTATTGGACGCCAGTCTTTTGGCTTCGCCTTTGGGCGTGAGTCATTTTTAAAAATCGCTGGCTGCCGAACCTTCTGCCACGTCAATGACGTTAACGCAATGCGCCGTGCGGGCTTGGCTCTTGGCGGTTCACTTGAGAACGCGATCGTTGTTTCTGACGATGAAGTTCTAAACCCAGAGGGTTTGAGATTCAAAGATGAGTTTGTGCGCCACAAACTTTTGGATTGTGTTGGCGACCTTTACTTATTGGGCGGTCCAATCATTGGTAAGATTTCGGCCTACAAATCTGGTCATGGTCTTCATGCTGGTTTTATGCGAGCGGTGTGGGCGCATCGTGACGAAGTATTGTCTGTAGTTGAAGATCTTGGTATCCAAAAATCAAATCGTAGGGCAGCTGTGTTTGCCGGCGCTATTGCATAATAGCCTTTAAATTTTCGTGATTGCGGGTCGCAAGCGTCTTATCCAAGATAATTCGTGAAACATCGTGCCAACCACGGTCTTGATGCCGTTTGAGCATCTTTGCCAGTTCTTTGGCAATTTGTTCTGGAGTTGAGATCATTGAGCTATCCCAGGCTTCAACGTAACGTTGGGCCCAATCCTTAAGACCCAGCTCGGCAGCCAGTTCCATGCCTATGGCAAAAGCTTGAAAGTCATGTGGATCTTCTTCAAGTCGCGCTGCGATATTGCCAAGTGTGTGCAGACAAAAGTCCTGGGGGCGATAATGTCCAACCACAATGGCCATTGATGCAAGGCACTCAATCTCGAGATTATTACCCACAATTTTCCGGCAGCGATCTATCGCCGCAAAGCATTCCTGCTGATGGCTTGTAATGATGTAGGCTTTGATAAGCTGTACAAGCGGCAAGGGATCCCTGGGCGCGATTTCCGCGGCCACTCTGAGGGCTTCAATTGCAAGTTGAACTTTTCCTGACTCCAGTAAGGCTTGGCCTAAGAGCGTGTGGATGGGGGCATAAGGTTCATTCACCCGCTCGCACTCGTTAATACAAAGCTCCAAGTCGTTAACGTTGAAGGCGACCCAAGCCACGAGAAAGCGAAATGCTGCAAGTCCAGTTTGGTCGGCGAGTTTGGCCAGGGTGTCAATGGCCCTTTTGCTGTGATTGTTCCTAAGCGCTTGCTCGGTCAGTATGCCATAAATATCAACCACTGATGTGCCAAGGGTTACGGCAAGTGCATCCGTGTCGAGTATATGCTGCAGTAAGGAAGAGTTTGCATTGATGATCTCTTCCACAGACCGAGTCCAAGCAGAACTTGGGTTAGTTTGGGACGTGTGAAGTGCTCTCGCTAACGAAAAAAGATGAAAGTTTTCGCTGTCAGAAAGTCTGGGGGGCGCGGGGACCTGCTTCATGTACCAGTCATTAAGCTTTGGCAATGAAACCTGAAGCGACTGAAAGTCTGAATGTCCAATGGTCAAGAGATTTGCCTCCCCTGGCAAGAAATCACGGCAGATGGCTATAAACTTTCAATGCCCCAATAGCATATCACGAGAATGGAAGACATTTTCGGCAACGGTAGTGATGTCGATTGTGGTTACGCTCAATTAAATAGTAGAGAAGCGTTTGGAAACTAAACAGTTCTTCAGGTTTTGTATTGATATTATCGGTGCTTGGATTCTTTGCAGGCGTGATCTTGGGGGATTTGACTGGTGTTGAATCCTGGATTTATCACGTCATAAAAATTACGGTACCGGTAGGATTTTCGCTAATTTTTATCACCTGTTTATGGCTTAAGCGTCGTTATTTACCGTCAGGATTTTGCGCCGTGGCGGCATTTTTTTGGGGTCTTGTTCATAATCCGCCACCGGTCCCCTTAGGTGAGCAGATTGGTCAGATAATATGGACGAGTGGATGCAGTCTCCAAGATGACGATCTGCTCGTTGAGGTAAATGGTTGGGTTTACCGTGCTAAAGGACGAGGTACGGTGGATACTCGAGTGGCGCTTCATGGGAAAAATCTTACGCCGTTTGTCCTCGATGATTGGCGACAACCTTTACTTAGATCCAGATCAACTTGGTGCCAGATTGGAATACTGATTAGATCTCAGCTTCATGCAAGAATTAAAACACTGGAGCCTGACGTCGCAGGATGGTTGCGAGCCTTTGTGCTTGGTGAGCAGTTTAGTGTTGCACCGGTTATCTTAGAGGCGTTCCGTGCGGTGGGGCTTCTGCATTTGTTGGTTTTGAGTGGGGGACATCTTTCCGTTATCGCCACAGTTGTACTGGTCGCACTACGGCTACCTTGGCATATCTTTTATATGCGTGGCCAGTTGCCAGCTTTGCAGTGGCTTCGAGTGACAAGCTTTTCTCAACCCCTGACTCTGCTTGTTCTTTTTATCTACTGTGCGGCGACAGGTTTTTCCCAGTCCATGCAAAGGGCTGCCCTGTGTTTCGGGGTAAGTATGATTCCGCCAATGCTAGGCTTGTCAATGCCGGCGCAATCCAGAATTTTATTAGCAATAATTTTGCAGGCAATCTTTTTTCCGACCAATTTTTTGTCTTTCAGTATGTTGATGTCGTGGTGTGGCGTATTGTTGCTGACGGCGTTTGTTGAGTCGACTTTTTTAAAGTCCTACTGGGCTATTTTAATCGACACCGTTCTAGTGCAGGCGGCATTTTTTATTTTTAGTCTTCTTTTTTTTGGCCAAGTTGGAATTTTGGCGATACCGGCCAATCTGATCTTTCAATTGATATTTTCAATACTGTTACCTTTTGATTTGATTGCGCTGGCTCTGCCGCCAATGGTGTCAAACGGCCTCATGTCAGTGATTAATCGTTTAGTTTTAGGTTGGATTGAGCGACTGGCAGTGATTCAAGACGCTTTACCACTGCCCGTGATCACAGTTCCACAAAGTATGACTGTGACGCACCCTGGTGGGCGCGTCTTGCTTCCCATTTTATTGGTAGGATTATTCGTGATGATCGGTTGCCGCCAGAAAACCGACGAAACGGCGTAAGTCTAATTAGGCCTTCGCCGCGCCGAGTCCAGCTTTAGGGTCTTTCATCACATAGTTGAGATGACGTTTTCTTTCTTCAAGTTTCACAGTGGCTATGTAGGCACTTAAGCCACTTACAATACCGAAAAACAGTGAGACGAGTAGGAAGACTGGATTCCACGCCGCGCCTATCACAAAGAACAGGAAAGCCGCAATGGCAGTGACGATCGCATTAATTTGTACTTTCTCGCGATGAACCATGTCCAGCTCTCCACGCAGGATTCCGCCATTAATTCCCTCGATCAGGACGTGTTTTTCCGTTGGTCGGTGGAAATGGCGCAGAAAGCCGTTCGGTCGAAACGCGTAGGTAGCATGCCAGAATGGAAGATGAATCAATTGGATACCAGCAATATCCAGTTCGTTCCTGCAATCGAGCAAAAAGTCAGAGTGGAGAAGTGCCATGTTTTGATGATAACGCTCGACGTGGTTTTTCGCGCGGCGCAGGGCTTCTTCTTCGCCAATCTGACAACTAAGAATGGGTAGGCCGTTTGCATATTTGAACTCGAAGAATTCACGACGATCATAAGCGGTTTTTTCACCTTGGGCTTCAGGTGTAATTCGCCCGCGCGAGTAGGTGGAATCTAACGGAAAGCCATCCCAAACTACTTCAACGGGCTCTTTGGGCTCGTGGAGCCTTGAGACACCCCAGTTTTCGCAGATATTTGATCTAGCGTTGATTGCCCAACGGTAAGATCGTCTGAAGTTGCCCGACTCGGTTAAAAACTCTGACCCGAGATGGGTGTCGGTTCCCTTTTTCTGGCGTTGTACATGTCCTCGCCATACTGTGTGAGCTTCTAAAGATACGATCCAAAACGGCACACTGGCGCCTTTAATGTCCAAAACCACGAACTCTTTGTCGGCCACACCAGGCTTGTGGTGCAAACGTTTTAGCCACTCGAGGACATGCTCTTTAACACGGACGGGGTCGATGGTGTTGGGGATAATGTAGTGATCGCCGAAGACCTCTTTCCGCCCACTTTCCAAGTCAAAACGAAAGGATGCGGAGCAAAAAGGGCACATTAGGACGTAGTCACGAATATTGTGCTGCGACGGTGATCCGCAGGACGGGCAGGTCAGCTCATGCATGTAAATTCCCCCTTCTGGACATTTTATCACAACTTTTATGCAGGTCGGGGCCTTGACAGCTGGACATCGGGCATTAAGTTGGGTTAAACCGCCAAGGCAGAATTAGGATGGCTTAGGGGTGATTCGAAAAATTAAAGATTTCCTTTAGATTATGAGGAGTTAAGCTATGGGTAAGATTATTGGCATCGACTTGGGTACGACCAACTCGGTCGTTGCGGTGATGGAAAGCGGACAGCCGAAGGTTATCGCCAATGCTGAGGGGCAGAGGACCACGCCGTCAGTTGTGGCATTTACAAAGGACGGTGACGTGCTTGTTGGGGCGGCTGCCCGTCGTCAGGCCGTTACGAACCCCTCTAAGACGGTTTATTCCGCGAAGCGATTCATTGGCTGTAGCTACTCTGAGCGAAAAGCCGAGGGCGACAAAATGCCCTACAAGGTGCTGTCTGGTAAAAACAATCTGGCCACCTTTCAAATTGACGGCAAGGAAATTACTCCTGCTGAGATCTCTGCGAAAGTTCTCGCTAAATTAAAGCAAGCGGCTGAGGACTATCTCGGCGAAACTGTCACTGAGGCAGTGATCACGGTGCCTGCCTACTTCAACGATAGCCAACGCCAGGCTACGAAAGATGCTGGTCGGATCGCGGGACTTGACGTCAAGCGGATCGTGAACGAACCAACGGCTGCTGCTTTGGCATACGGCCTGGATAAAAAAACAAACGAAAAAATTGCCGTTTACGACTTCGGTGGTGGTACGTTCGACGTATCGATCCTAGAAGTTGGTGATGGTGTGGTCGAAGTTCTTGCTACCAACGGTGACACGCACCTAGGTGGTGATAACGTGGATGAATTGTTAATTGATTGGCTAACAGCCACCTTTAAATCCGAAAGTGGTATTGACATTAGCAAAGACCCCATGGCGGTCCAGCGTTTGAAGGAAGCGGCAGAGAAAGCAAAAATCGAACTTTCATCCGCCCAACAAACGGACATCAACCTGCCATTCTTGACCGCCGATCAAACCGGTCCAAAGCATTTGAACGTGACATTGACGCGTTCAAAATTCGAACAAATGATCGCAGTTATCGTTGAGAAAACTTTGGCTCCCTGTCGTCAAGCGATGAAAGACGCAGGCTTATCCAACAGCGAGATCAACGAGGTATTGCTGGTCGGTGGTTCAACAAGGATTCCGCTGGTTCAGCAAAAGGTGAAGGACTTCTTCAACAAGGAGCCCAACAAGTCGGTGAACCCGGATGAGGTTGTGGCCGTAGGTGCCGCTGTTCAGGCCGGCGTACTTGCTGGTGATGTTAAAGATGTACTTTTGATTGACGTGACGCCGCTGTCCCTTGGCATCGAAACACTTGGTGGTGTGTCAACTCGTTTGATTGAACGCAACACAACGATTCCAACTCGCAAAAGCCAGGTATTCTCGACAGCAGCGGACAATCAGACTTCCGTAGAGGTTCATGTGCTACAAGGTGAGCGTGAGATGGCGCGTGACAACAAGTCACTTGGACGATTCAGTCTCGTTGATATTCCAACCGCGCCGCGCGGAGTTCCTCAAATTGAGGTAACTTTTGACATCGACTCAAACGGTATTCTCAATGTTTCAGCTAAGGATGTTGGTACTGGGAAGGAACAGCGCATTACGATCCAGGCAGGCACGAGGATGAGTGAGGACGAAATCAAGCGTATGGTCAAAGACGCAGAAGTCCACTCTGAGGACGATAAGAAAAAACGTCAAGTTGTGGAAGCGCGAAACCAGCTCGATAGTCTTGTGTTCCAAGCTGAGAAGATGCTGCGTGAAAATAGCGATAAAGTTCCAGCCGAACTTAAGGGCGAGGTAGAAAGTGCGGTTAGCGAAGCGAAGTCGAAACTTGATGCAGCTGATTACGACACCTTGGTCAAGGCCCGTGAAAACCTTGAATCACGCGTTCATAAGATTGCTGAAACCATCTACAAAGCCGCAGGTGCAGCCGCAGGAGGCGCGCCAGGTGCGGGTGGTGCTGACGCTGGCACTCCATCGTCTGGGCCAACAGGCAAGGATAACGTGGTGGATGCCGAGTACGAAGATGGCGGCTCTCGATAATTTTCGTCCGACAAGGACTTAAAGTTTTGTCTAATTTTGTCTATCAATCATGGCTGGCTGACCGAGGAGTATACACTCCGGGCAGCCAGCCATATGATATTTTGGATGCCAAAATCGACATCAACTCTCGCCTTCTTCTTCTATCCGTCGGTTCTGAACAAGCCAAGTCGACTGAATCTGCGCAGCTTCAAAAGCTTACACGGGCTCTTGGTGAGGGCGACAAGTTAGTAGTCTCTTGGATGTTGCTTACCCAGAGTGCTGTATTGGCTTCTTTGCCCACTTTGCGCAGTCTTATGCCTGGGCTTACGCGGGTGGTCTGCTTGGATGATTCAATGGTGGGAGACGGTGACCTCTTCAAAACTGAGATAACAGCCCTAGCTTCGAGACCTCTTGAGATCTTTTACGGTCCTTCGCTTGCAGCGATGAATGAAAATCCATCGACCAAAAGCGCGTTTTGGAACCAGCTGCGTTCTTGGAACGGCTAGCTTGCTCTTTTCTTAACGATGCTCGATTGCGCAATGGAATGTCTTAACTTCAAAAGCTCAGATCTTAAGGGCTGAAGTTGTACACCAGCGACCACTGGTTGGCCCTCATCAATAGATTTTTTGATGCATTCGAGAATATGCAGAGCCTGTACGGGTCGGTTGAGCCATTTAAGCGCCTCAATCATCATGAAGCGTGATGATGTCTGATCGGTGCTTGGTTCGATTGGCGTGCTTAGTAAATCGTAGGCTGCCTGGAATTGCTTGTCGAGCATGAGTGCATTCGCGAGTTGCAATTGATTGGCCTGATTCGGTTCGAGTTGCAGAACATCTTGATAAATTTCACAGGCAAGTGTCGTGTGATGATTTCGTTTAAGTAGAGCAGCCTTCGCTTTCATTATTGGAAGATTTTGACTCAAGCGTCTTAGTCCATCGTCCAGAATTTTAATGGCGCCCGAAAAATCATTTTCACGTATCAAGAATTTAGCGACAAGAATCCGTAGGTCAGAACGATCCGGATTTCGACTTAACTCATCAGTTAGGAACGTGAATGCTTCTTTGCTGCTAACTTTCTCGGTAAGCAATTGCGTGGCAAGCTCAAGTGGCTTGATCCAGGAGGAATAATAACGGCGAGCGCGTCGAAAAAATGTCAGAGCTTGCTTTATTTCGCCTAATTCGCCAAGGGTGAGACCGGCTTCAATGAGGGCTTCTTTATTTTTTGGGCTTTCGCTTAAAGCGGCGCGAAAATGCTTGAGGGCACCGAGCAAATCGCCTTCCTTCGATAGTAAGCGCGCGAATTGGATCTGACGCAGTGGTTGTTTCGGATTCAGCTCTAGCTCCTGGGCAATGGCCTGAATAGCTAGATGATTTTGCCCTAGCTCAAGACCAATATCTCCCATCGCCCGGTAGGCCTTATAAAAACTTGGATTCTTAGCGGCGACGGCGTGAAGAATCTCAATAGCGTGCGAGACCTGACCGAGATTTTTCATAGTTAATGCTGTACAGATTTTAGCTCGTAAGCTCTCAGGCGCCAGTCTTTCGGCCGCTTCGAAGCATTTCAGCGCGTCGGCAAATTTTCCTGTCAAATAAAGTCGGTCACCCTCCCTTAAAAGCTTCTCTAGTGGTGGGGGGAATTTGTAGCGACTCAAGACTCCGTGAATTTTTTTCTCCAGGTCCTCGAGTTGAAATGGTTTTAGAATGTAATCGTCGGCCCCTAAATCTACGGCCTTGATGATTTCATCTCGCCCGCCTTCGCCAGTGACGACAATGACGGGAATGTCTGCGCCAAAGTTTAGGTTTCGAATATTTTTAAGCGTCTCAAAGCCGTCGGTTTCTGGCATAAATAGATCTGTAATCACCAAATCGATGGGTGATGTAGCCAAAATTTTTAATGCGGCAGTACCGTTATTGGCCTCCAAGATGGTGCTAAATCCCTGTGCCGCCAAAATACGACACATGGCTTTGCGAATCGTGAATTGATCGTCCACAACCAAGACGGCCATTGGCGCATTTTGCTGACTACTTGAATGACCTGACATCGAGACTAATCCTCGTCAATGATGCCTGTATGGTCGGACATGTGGCGCTGAAAAATGAGTGAATGATTCGGTTGCTGAGTCCAAAAGGTTTGGTATTAACCTGAGAAATCAGCTCGTCCTTACGCAAGTTAAGGAGTTAGAGAAGCTTGTTGGGAAAACTTCAAATAGGTACTGGCCGTACTGTTTTCAGACTCGTCCAAAGACCTGGCGACCTCCCATGCCCGAACGGCCTGGTCTCTTGTTCCAGCCTTCCACATACATATCCCGAGCCAAAGATGAGCCTGCGCTTCGTCGGGAAACATTCTGACGGCTTCTTGTAATTCATAGGTAGCGCGTTCGAGTTGCCCTGTCTTTATATAAAGTTGCCCTAGCGCGAGCTTAACATCGGGCATTTTCTCAAAGATCGACAGAGCACGCCGATATTCATTTATCGCATCAAGTGGCATGTTATTTTGTGCGTATAAATTGCCGCATTCAGCATGTTGATTAGCGAGTCGTCCCAACACGAGATCGGGATGTTTTCTGTTTTGTGGAGTAACTGCCAGAACTTCTGAGAAGATGCTTTTGGCTTCCTCGTATCGGCCAAGGTCACAAAAGGTAGCTGATAGATTAAGTCCAGCCTCAATAAAATTGGCATTAATCTTTAAGGCTTTGGTGAACTGAATGATGGCATCAGAGAACTTTGACTGTTTGTGGTAGGTCACCCCGAGTAGATTATGCAGGTTCGCCATTGAGCCGAACTCGTCAATGGTCGTAAGAAGGAGCTTTTCAGCGGCTTCAAATCGATTTACGGAGTGGTAGATCTTCACCTTCTGATTTATTTCAGTGAAATCTATTCTCACCCGCACTCCTCCGTTAGCTGTTTCCTGATTTTAACTCAGACCGAGGCTTTTGCGCTACTAGGCAACTGTACTGGATTCAAATCGGCGCGTGATCATCACCTTGATCTGTCCCGGGAAAGCGACGTCTTCTTCCAGCTTCCTGGCGATAGCCGTAGTGAGTGACTCGATGTCTTCTTCTTTAACGCGCTTATGATTGACTTCAATGTGAATCTCACGGCCACCATTCATGATGGCAGACTTTGTGATGCCCTGAAACGAACGGATCACATCGTCAATGTCACGTAGACGATCCTGATATCCTTCCTCAAGGTTTACACGGGCGCCTGGTCGAGCACCAGAAAGTGTATCTGCGGTTTTAAGGACGTGCGCAAGCGGCGTTTCCAGTACCAGGTCATTGTGGTGACTCATAAGGGTGTCACAGATGTATCGCTGCTCGCCAAAGCGGTCCGCGTAGTCTCCGCTAATGACGGCATGGCTTCCCTCAATTTTATAATCCAGCACCTTGCCGATATCATGTAAGAGGCCGCATCGCTTCGCCGCTGTAGGGTCAACGCCCAGTTCTTCGGCCACAAGACCCGCGAGAACCGCGACTTCAAATGAGTGCAAGTATTGATTTTGACGGTAGCTCGTTCGCCAGTTCAGGTAACCGATGAGCTTTTGTATCTCTACATGGATACCATCGAGTCTGAGTTCCATGATCGCTTGTCGGCCCATCTTTAACGCCTGTTGGTCAAGAATTTCTCGATGTTTTTTGTAGTAATCGGCAATCTTAGGCCAAGCGGAGTGGTGATTTAATTTTACTATTTCCGTTAGGGCAAGACGCGCGGCTTCTCGTTCTACACCCATGCCGCCAGCGAGTTTTATAATCGCGGGTGACTCAGCGTCTCTCGCCTGGTGAAATTCAGCCTCGATGCCCGCAATTTCTTTAACTGCGGCAATGAGCCCAGTGGAATCTTCTGCAAGCAGATCCCAGGCCTTGCGGTCCTCAACTTCGACGGCATTGGTCATCTTTGGCCACGGGAATTCCGGTGTATAACGGGACATGGAGCGGCTAAGGAATCTGGCGGCGACGCGTTTCGCCCCAGAATTCAGTTCTTCGTTGTAGAGTTTGAGAAGTTTTTGTGACTCGAGCTGCCGCTGCTCGACGATTGTGTCTGACATCGAACGCAACACGATCTTGGCATCAGCCCGGCACGCCTGTTCAAGGCGTTCTCGCATTTGAACCTGAAGTTCCTCTAGTTTGGATTGTTTGCCAAGGTAGGTTGATTGGGCGAAATCCCGGTGCTGATCGACTTGCTTGAGGTCGTGTTCAAGCTTTTGAACGCGAGAAGTCACTGGTTGAATCTGACTTTCTAAAATATTTAAATTTTCTTCTGCTAATTTCAAATCTTCCTGGCGGTCGACAAGTGTTTCAGAGAGCTCTTCCAGCAGCATTTGATTCTTCGCGATGTTTGTGCTGCGGGCCTCGCCAAGGATGAAGTCGGCTTGCTTGCGCGCCTCGGCCAGAACTTCGTCCTTCTGAGTTCGATGACTGGCAGACAACCGTGTTGGAAGAATGCGTAGAATTAAGAAAAAAATGACATATCCGACAACGACTGAGCCGGAAAACATCAGAATATACTCAGTGACCGACATGGTGGTCTCCTTTTTTTGACAGACATTATGGGGACACGAAAAAATCCGCCCCAATTAAACTTTAAACCATAGTCAATACTGGAGGAAGTTGCAATTTGTCAGTATGCTGTAGGGCCAGGCCAAAGTTCGGCCAGTAGGAGCCAAGTTTATGGCACATTTGCCTGAATTTATAGGAGATATGCTCGATCTAGCCAGTGGCGAGCTCTTGCGGCGATTTGGGTCGGTCAAGGACATAAAAACCAAGAAAGACACCAGCATTGTGACTGATGCTGACCTAGCCAGCGAAAAGATCATTTTGGACCGGATCACAAAGTTTTTCCCCGATGACGCGATCATTAGCGAGGAGTCCGGCCAAATGAAGGTCAATCGGGCTGCGGGGCAAAAGGTTTGGATTGTTGATCCGCTCGACGGGACCACAAATTTTGCTAATTCGTTTCCATTTTTCAGCGTTTCTATCGGGTACGGGGAGTTTTTGGCGGATGGTCGCATCCGGATTTTGGCTGGTGGAATAGCCGATCCTATTCATAAAAACAAATACTTAGCGGAGCGTGGTTCTGGTGCTATCTGTAATGGGTCCCCCATGCAAGTCGTCAAGGACAGAGCATTTTCTCAGTGCTTTCTAGTCACAGGTTTTTATTACACAGTCGGTAAGGATCTTGACCGTGAAATTGAACGTTATCGCCGGGTGGCTCAGCAGTGCCAATCCATCCGAAGGGATGGTTCAGCGGCCTTGGATTTGGCCCTCGTTGCGGCCGGGGTCTACGATGGTTTCTGGGAGCGAGGCTTAGCCTTATGGGACGTGGCTGCTGGAAGTCTACTCGTCAGTGAGGCGCGGGGAATCGTCACAAATTACCCATCTCCCAACACGGCGGCAGAAGTTGCCTCTTTGGGCAACACTGCTGCAGGCCTATCATATAACTTAGAAGGTGAGGGAATTATTGCGGGAACTCCGACGGTGGTGTCTCAGATCAGTCATCTACTGGCCACCTAAAGATCCCACGCTACCTCACAAAGATCTGCGCTCGTTGCGCTCGCTTAATGATGTGAGGGGTTATATGACTCGAATCAGTAGCTTAATCATTAGTCTAATCATCAGTTTTTTTGGCGCATCAGCCGCCTTTGCGGGCAATTTGATAGAGCGCGAGGGAGCTTACGAAATCAACTGGAGTAGCGGCAAAATTCGCTTCTACGGTGTTGGCAAGTTGCGTGAAGGCGAGAAAAACTTGCGGGCTGCTGAGCAGCGCGCTTGGGCTGATGGGTTAAAAATAGCGGAAAAGAACATCCCGCTGATCATGTCATCACGCCTCGGAGTCATGCCACAAAATGCCCCGAGTCAGCTGGCTAAACTAGCTCAATCCACGACCTCTGTTTCCACAACCTACTTCGGTGACCAAAGGATTAAAGTCATTTTGGAGTCACCGATTTCAACCGTGCTACCACAGCTTCTGGGTCAAGCTAGTTTGGCGCCTACGACCGGAGAGCCCGTTGGATTCATTCTAAAGGCTTCTGGAACTGTCAGACCGAGTGCCGCCTTGCGCATTATCGATGAAAAAGGTCGAGATATGGCCAACATACCGGTGCCCAGGTGGTTCAAGGGCAAAACAGCTCCAGTCGATGTTGGATTGGCAGCGGATGCCCCAGTTATCTCTGGAACTATGACCGGTCAGGGGGTCCTTCGCGTGGCTTCATCTGATTGGCGAAGTGGCTATGCGGCCGCTATGGCGAGAGGCAAGGCTGCCGTCTTGGTGCAGTAACATCCCCAGGAAGTTCTCCTTTCTCACAAGAGCCCCTCTGTTAAAACAGTGGGATTTAATAGCTCTAAATCAAAAAGAAAATATTGCGCGGCATAGGTCAAAGTGATACACAAACGATTCACTTTCACCAGGTGGTCCCCGTCATTTTGGTGATTTTTATTAATGATTTGAGGTGGTTAGATGCCAAAGATCAAGACCAAACGCGCAGCTGCTAAGCGCTTTACAGTGCTTTCAAGTGGCAAGGTCAAGCGCAGTCACGCCAACAAGCGTCACATTCTGACAAAGAAGGATCGCGGTCGTAAGAACAAGCTCAAAAAGGGCGGTTACGTCGATGATTCCAATGTGGGATTAGTGATGCGTTGTCTTCCTAACGGATAAGGATAGGTATCATGGCTCGTGTAAAACGTGGTTTTAAAGCAAGACGTAGAAGGAAGAAACTCCTTGGTTTGGCCAAGGGCTTCCGCGGTACGCGTAAGAGCAATATCAAGACGGCTGTCCATGTGGTTCGCCGCGCTCTTCGTTACTCGTATCGTGATCGTCGCGTACGTAAGCGTGAGTTTAGAAAACTGTGGATCATTCGTATCAACGCTGCAACCCGTGCAGAAGGACTCAAGTATAGCGAGTTCGTCGGTGGTTTGAAAAAGCGTGGTATCGAAGTTGATCGTAGTGTTATCTCAAACCTCGCGGTGACAGACAAAGCAGCCTTCTCGGCCCTTGTCGCTGAGGCAAAAGCCGGTCTTGGTCGTAAGTAATTATTCGACCAAGTAAGCTGTGTTCAGTCACTCGTAGTGGCGATATGAATTAAAAAAAATCCGCTGGCGTTTCCCACATAGAAATAGTCAGCGGATTTTTGCGTAGTGGTCAGATTATTAATCGACAGGGGGACAATATGTCCAAAGTTGATCTCAATCGATTTTCACAACAAATCGAGCGCCTGGAACTGGCGAATCGAGCAGCTTCTGCTGATGCGCTGAGTTCTTCGCCAAAGCAGGCCTTTCACCAGCCTGTTCATGTCATGTACGGTGGTGCCCACCTGTTTACAGAAAAAACCTTTGAAAAAATTGCAAAACTTTCCATTGAGGCGTTCAGGTTCGCAGCTCCTAACACTAGTGCGCTGAATGCTCGCTGTGGAGAGGGCTGGAGTGGAGAGTTTTCTAATGAGATTTTTAAACGTGTGGAAGCCAAGATTTTAAGGGCTCCCTTAGAGGATTACCGTATTGATTTTGAGGACGGCTACGGAGTTCGTTCGGACGATGAGGAGGACGCGCACGCAGTCTCGACCGCTCGAGTTGTCGTTGCTACCGCAAATGATCATTATGCGCCGAAAAATATTGGGATAAGAATCAAACCACTGTCTACGAGCGGTATGCGTCGGTCCCTAAAAACTCTGGCGGTTTTTGTAGAGTCATTCAGTCGCGAACGAAAGCCACATTTGCCTGGGCCCAAACATCTTATTGTCACATTACCGAAGGTCACGAACGCAGAGCAAGTCGCGACGTTAGTCGAAATCCTTGCTGGCTATGAGAAGGATCTTCACCTCGGCCATAGTTTCTTTTCCATCGAACTTATTATTGAATCCCCGGAGGCTTTCTTGGGTAGGGATGGAACGATCCCACTTGCCTCATTTATGCATGCGGCAGCGGGCCGCTGCCGTAGCCTGCATTTTGGAGTTTACGATTTCACGTCGTCCATTGGCATTGGGAGCGCAGGGCAATCTATCGATCATCTCGCCTGTGATTTTGCCAGGATGTGGATACAACTTGGTGCGGCATTGGCGCCACATATGGCGGTCAGTGATGGCATCATCAGCCGCCTGCCGCTTTTGCCAAAAGAATCAACTGACGAGTCGAAGCGCCAATTTGATGCCGTATGGCTTTATAATTATCAGCAAATGATGCGTAGTCTTGCTAACGGTTACTATCAAGGTTGGGATCTGCACCCCTGTCAATTGCCCATAAGACATATCGCAAATCATGTCTATGTGCTGAAAGAGTTGGAAGGTGCAGTCGTCCGACTGAAGGCTTTTGCTGCAAAATCAGCACAGGCGAGTCATGTGGGTGGCGTGTTTGATGATAGAGCGAGTGTTTTGGGCCTTCTCAACTTCTTTGATCGAGCGATTTCCTCTGGCATCGTGGAGCACTCAGAGTTGATAAGATCAGGAATTGATCTGGATGAAATAAGACAAGCCATTTAAATTGAAATTTCAAGAGTCCCTCTTATTTTGGCGAGTAAATGAAAAAAATAAAATTGTTATTGCTAGTTTTTTTCCTGGTAGCGGCGAATTTGATCATGGCCCCACAGCTTTTTGCTGATGTTGATTGGCAATTGATTGGAAAGTATTTGGCGGTTCCAGCCGGTATTCTTTCTCTGCTGATTTGTGCGCGGGTGCTGGTAACTTTTGGAATGCCTTTTTGGGGGGGCGCGATGGTTGCGATTCTCATTTGGATCGCATCGATTGCGGTATTGCTTTTTGTTGAGAACGCGCACGCTTACGACAAACGTATGGAGAAATATAATAAGAAATCACCCCCAGCGAGTACCAGCATTGGTGCCGCGCAGGGTATGAATTTAACATGATCGGTCCTAGGCGCTAAAAAAGTACTGTTTTGTGCACAAAATTGGGGTTTTTCTGTTTATGTCATTTATCATTTCAAATTCGTCTCTTCGGTGTTGGGCTCTGGTTGTCTTGTTGGCTGGTTTGTGTGGTCCGAAAGGAGCAAATGCCTCTGAAGATTCTAACTCCCATGAAGTTATACTGGGGCCGTCCTTTGCAAGCTCAGTGTCGCGAAGCCACGGATTGATCGCCGGTATAAAAAATCGACCGAGGGGAAATCTAGATTTTACATACGGCGCTTTTTTAGGGGGTTACATGGGTGACGCGAGATTTGTCACCACGGATGTGACCGTTGGTGTTGGTGTTGCGGAAGTCGTAAGTTTATATGTAGGAGCGGGTTTGCGATTTGGGACTCAAAAAGAAAAAAACCAACTACAAATCTCTCTTGGTTCATCGATTGGGTATCTGTCGGCGGCTATTCGGCGCTTTCAGGCAACCGACGCTCCGGTGCTTGAGGGAGTTATTTCTATTAAGGTTCCTTTGAGGCTATTTTTTTAAAAATAGTTGTGGAGCTAGCTCAAATCATAAAAAGATCAGCTGAGTTGTGCCTGTCATGACAGCATTTAAAGGCATTTTACTGGTGGGGACGGAGAGACTTGAACTCTCACACCTTACGGCACTGGCTTCTAAGACCAGCGTGTCTACCAATTTCACCACATCCCCATGGCAGGAAAACAAGGGGACCCTGAGGTCCTTGAAGGGGTCTGAT
>JBAXLR010000012.1:0-31739 GCA_037134655.1 bacterium
GCTACGGCTGGGCGAACTAATTGCATCGAGGCTTGCACTGACCAGTTGGGATGTGCATGCCGTATTTGTTGACAGCTTTTCGGGAGTTGCTGCGATAACAAGAAGCTACTTCATGAGATAGCCTCCAATTTGAGAGAGCGGACAGGCATTCTGTCCGCTCTCTTTTATATTTAGGTCAGTCCAAACCATTACAAGAAAATGATCATTCGACGCGCAGGTATTTTTTCTTATAAAAATAGGCTGCGATGAAGGCGGCTATGATCAGAATCAAGGCTGCATAGATTCCGAACTGAGCTTTGCGGACAACACGCTCAAGTTCCTCGAGATTGGCACCAAATAGGTAGCCCACATAGACCCATAGGGGAACCGATATAAGCGCGGCAAAACCGTCAAGGAATAGAAATTTCCAGAAACTCACGTGGTAAGAGCCAGTGGCGAAAAAAAGCGGAGTTCGAAGCCCTGGCATGAAACGCGCCATGAAAATTACTTTATCGCCGTACTTCTGAAAGATGGCCTTTACGGCTGCGTCGCGTTTTTCCGGCAAGATTAGGCTGAAAAAACGTGTACCTCGCAAGCGGGTGCCGTAATGACTGCCCAGCCAGAAAACAATCCCATCACCCAAAAGTACCCCAACCATACAGAGAACGACCGTCGTGTTGAAGTCGATGATGTCGCGAGCCGCGAGGATTCCAGCGGCAATGAGGGTAATGTCCTCAGGTAGCGGTAAACCAAATCCGCAGGCCAAAAGAACGGCCAGGATCACAAAATAGCTGTAAGTCCCGTAGGGCTGAATAAAATTTAATAGATCAATTAATAACTGCATCGGTGGTTCTGCTTTTCAAGTTTTACCGATGAACGCTTTTAAAAAACCTTTAATCGCGCCAGGGTGTATTTCTATGAAGCCAGCTAAAATCGCTGATGTGAACAGAATGCTAAAAAGAAATGAGAAGATGAAAATTACCGCGATCAATTTTAATGGTGTCCATGTTTGATCAGGTTTAAGGCTGTCGAAAAACTTAGACAACGACAAACGATCCATATCGTCACTTTGCAGATCCGAGACGTCGGAGTACTTGCCCTCATCAATGGTCGAGTGGGGGCTTAGGGGAGGCAGACCCTCAGATGCAGAGTCAAACCCCTTCGGTTTGAGCATCGTCGGACGAGGGGGAAGTTGGTCATCTTGACTCATTAGTAGAAACCACTTGCTTTAGGGTGCATTTATTATTGAGGGCCAGCTTCAGTTTACTATGCGACGGCATCAACTCAAACCCTTGATTGCGGTGAGGGGATGTGTCGAAGACTCGATGACTTATGATTTAATAAGCTAACATGGTCTGCAGGTGTTTGGCTTTGGTGGCAGTCTAGGACGCCCGTAGAGAGCCTGCCAGACGCTAAAATATCCTCTACCACTCGCGCTTGGCTGAAGATATTCGTCGGCAGGTAGCCCAAACTCGAACAGCCAAAGTCACCGAGCGTGGAAACTAGCTTCAGGATGGGATGCTGGTCGTCGCTCGCACCAAGGCCTTTCTGGGGGCTTAGGGCAGAGAAACCTTGAAGCGGAGTCCATATTTGACAGGCTTCAGGCAGGGTCAATTTCGCCAAACCTATGGCCTTCAGGAATTCGCTTGGCATGATGACCGTGTCCGGGGCAACCTGAACCGCAAAGTTGGTGAAATCTCCGTGAGATTCCAATTTCTGGCGGATAGTGTTGAGTTCTTGAGCCCAGGACTCCCAGTCCACAGTACTTTTATTCGCCGAAAGTGTGATGCTAGGCAGAGGCCTTATGCCTATAAAGTTAGCGGCATCGAGTATCTCCCACCGGGTTTCCAAATCGAGTTGGACAGCGTCTCTTGGATCCTCCACCAGTGCTGATACGCCCTCGGCTTTGAGCTCGTCCATTACGTACGGAATCCCGAGGGTTGACTGATTAGCTAACTCAACTATGAGTTTTAAGCCCTGGATGATTATATTCGCGCCGCCGGCAATATTTTTTGTTGCGATAATTACTTGCCGAAGTTCACTGAGGGCTATTGTGCTGTCGCAATTGAGAAGAATCGACAGATTTTGATTTGAATTCGCGTCCCCCATTGAAATCGGACTCATGATTGCTTGTCGAACTCTTGCGGCGATATCCTCAGCACTGTCTTTTCTCTCAGCCTGGATTAAAATGGCTGGTTCAAAAGAGATTTCGCCGTGAGAGACCTTGTTTTGACGTCTTAAAGATTCAGCGACTTCGTGAAGGGATAACTCAGCCGAGAATTCTAGCAAGTATTTCGCTAGTAGGCTTGGTTTGGTAGATGTTTCGAGGGATCCTGGTAAATCGGCTTGGATTGAGCGGTCATCTGCCACAGGCACAAGATGTTTTCGATCCTCGTCGTTGACTGGTTGGTAGAGAGTCGTGCGCTCGACGGGAATGCGCTGGCTTCTTCGGATAAGGTGCTCCAAATTTGTTCGCGTCATAATCATCCCTGCGCGGCCACCCGCTGCCCGCGAAATTTTTTCCTCAAGCACGGTGCCATCGAGGTCGTTGGCGCCAAACTGAAGGGCAAGCTGCGCAATATCCTGTCCTAGCATGACCCAGTAGCTTTTGATGTTACTAAAATTGTCCAAATATAGTCTTGCCACAGCAATTGTACGTAGATCATCAGAGCCAAACGTGTACCGATTGATTCCCATTTCATTCTGAAACGGTTGGAAAGCTAGTGGTATGAAAACATTGAATCCCCCGGTCTCGTCTTGTAGATCGCGCAGGCGACGCATATGATCGACGCGATGTGCGAAGTTTTCAATGTGACCATAAAGCATGGTGCAGTTGCTACGCAGGCCTAGCCGATGAGCTGTTCGGTGTGTATCGATCCACTGATCGCCGGAGACTTTGGTATCACAGATCTGGTCGCGAATCTCCGGGTGGAAAATCTCTGCCCCGCCACCTGGAAAAGATCCAAGCCCCGCCGCTTGAAGGTCCTGCATGACTTCTGCGATCGATTTACGGGCCCTACGAGCCATCCAGTCAAGTTCCACTGCGGTGAAGGCTTTGAGGTGGACTTCCGGATAAGCTTGATGCATGGCGGCAATCATGTCGACGTAGCGCTGAAAGGGCCAACGAGGGTGTAAGCCTCCAACCATGTGAAGCTCTGTGGCCCCCTGTGCCACCGCTTCTCCTGCCTTCGTGATCATCTCGTCGATTTCGTAAGCGTAGCCGCCTTCTTCGCCGATTTTTTTACTATAGGCGCAAAACTTGCAGGACAGAGCACAGATATTTGTTGGGTTGATGTGGCGGTTTATGTTGTAAAAGACCGCCCGGCCGTTTTTGCGCAGGTTGACCCGATTAGCCAGTTCTCCTAGCTCAGTCAAGTTGGACTTTTCAAAAAGCCAAAGGGCATCGTCTTCAGAAAGGCGCTCGCTATTTTCAACTTTTGCCGAAATGATCTTCATCATGGCAATAACCTCCAAGTAGTTTTAGCTCAGATTTGAACGTACATCCGTCGCAGGGAATAGGCCATAAGCATGACCTTCCTTGAAAATCAAATCGATACCACGTAGCACGTTTTCCTGAAAATCAAGACTATTTTCATTTACATACATTGAGATGTAACGATCACCTTTTTCAAGGTCAAGAGATTCGCGCGCAACAGCTGACTGGACAGCGGAGTTCAAAGTTTGGAGGCGATTTTCTAGGCCTATTTCGATGCTGCGTCTGTAAATTTTTGAAAGCCCATTAATGGTGCTGTCGCCCAAATCCCGTTTGATGGCGTTAGCTCCGAGGGGCAAGGGTAGACGGTGGCGATTAAACCACAAAGTCCCAAGATCGCCGATCTTTCTGAGGCCCTCTGACTCGGGGTCCATCTGCAATTCGTGAATTAATATACCGGCATCAACGGCGCCGGATAAAACCGCATTTTTAATTTCCATGAAATGCATTGGTACCGGGGTGAACGGCCCAAATAGCGACTGCGCAGCTATGTGCGCTGTGGTCGTTAAGCCCGGTACGGCTATGCGCCTACTGCTAAGGTCTGTGAATTCGAACTGCGCTGTTGGACATGTGACCACTGCTGGTCCGAATTTGTCGCCCACGCTGGCTCCAATAGGCATGAGGAGATATTTTTCCTTGAGCTGGGGATAGGCCCCGACGCTGATGGCTGTGATGTCATAAAGACCGTTTTTCGCGGCATCGTTTAATTCTTGAATATCACCGATTGTAAATGAGAACTCGTAGTCACCCCAGTCGACCAGTCGTTCTTTTAGCGCGTGAATCATAAACGCGTCGTCCGTATCAGGGCTATAGGCGATGGAGATGTTTTTTTTTCGAGATGTCTTATTGGCGTCCATTGCTTGTCGTTGACTTTCTTAAGGAATAAATATTGGATGAATACGTTGGTCACCAATTTGCTGGCGCAGATTAGCGATGGTCTCATCGCATTGGGATGCTGGTAACAGGGCTAGAACGCATCCGCCACCACCTGCACCAGTTACTTTTGCGGCGAGAGCGCCGTGATTGCGTGCAAGCTCAATCATCCGCTTAACTGGATCAGTGACGACACCTGTAAGGTCCAGCAGCTCGTGACATTTCGTCATGGCCTCGGACAGTAACTGTGTATCCCCATGACGAAGCGCGCGAACGGCCGAATCAGTGATTGTATTGAACCGGCGAATTGCGGATTCGCCGTTTTGCTTGAACCACGGCTCTGACAATTTTACCATGTTTATGGTGGGAGATCTGACGGCCGTATCTAACAACACAAAGCACCATGGCAAGCTTGAGTTTTTTGGTTTATTGATAGTTATCGCCTCGGCATCGCGTCCACGTTCAAACAAAATAGCTTGTTCCAGGGCTACCACCGCCGTATCAAGTCCTGAGGGATTCCCATGAAAGCGCCGCTCCAAACGGTTAGCTAGAGCGGAAAGTTTCGCCGGTGTTAGGGAGATTCCACAAACCTGACAGAGTCCACGGATGACGCTCACGCATAGGCTGGCGGAACTGCCGACGCCAGCTCCGAGCATAAGTGTACTTTGACCATCAATAGACAGATTGAATTTTGGGATTCGCAAAACCTCAAAAGATTCGTGGATCATATCGATTAGGGATTGATGAACGGGTTGGCCAGCTATCTGGAATTTGATCTTGGGGTTTTGAGTTGTGACTCTGTCTGTGTATATGTGCAGTTTCATATTGCGGGAAAGTAGTGGGATCGCGATTGCCTTCGCACCGTATACAACGGCATGCTCGCCCACCAAAATAACTTTTCCTGCGGCTCTTGAGGTGGCTTCACCTCGAACTGGCGATGCGACATAGCCAAGATGCTGGGTGAATGCAAAACTCATGGATTTTTCAAAAGTTCCTGCATTATCGCCATCTGATGGCCACAGTAGATCAGACATTACTAGAGCTCCTTTGACTGGAAGCTAAACTCGGCCCAGCCCCGGTCTCGTCCATGATTATCTGCAGATCAGACCAGTCACGTTGGATGATTTTACTAATCGCCGGAGCGTCCTGAGTCTGACAAATCAGATGAAGATTTGGCCCGGCGTCGATAGTGGCCCAAGCGTTGAGTTCGCCTCTTTGGCGCTTTGCTCGCAGCCAGGCGAGAAACTCGGCTGACTTTTCGGTAAGATAGGTGATGGGGGGTGTGCCGGTCATGCATACTGCGTGCATCTCCAGAGCTTCACTTTCAATCTCGCGACCGAGTAATTCGAGGTCTTTTCTGTTAATGGCATCTTCCAACGCTTTTGCACGAGGGGAGATACCGGCCAGTCGCGGACCAAATAAGCGACTGCCCCAGGCTGCCTTGTGGGCTTCGCTGGATGATGTAGCTTTTGGTTCTGAAGAGATGACAACAATCACGTCCGCAAGCTTCCAGTGCTCATCTGGCCATAGCTGCTTAATGTCCTGTTGTTCATGTGAGTCGCCTGCCGTCCACTTTACATAACCGCCGAAAAGGCTTCGGCCTGCACTGCCGCTTCCCATTCTTGCTAAGTGTGCGATTGTCCCTCGGCTTGCACCAAATGCACCCAGTTCGTTCCAATTGGAGGTTCCGAGAAGTGCCGCAGCACTGGCAAGGGTTAGCGCGGAGAAACCGCTTGCGCTACTAGCGATTCCGCAGCTGGAAGGAAATGAGTTTTCAGAAGAGATTTCCAGATTTCCAGACATATTGAGGCTTGTGCGTATACGGTCCAGTTGTCTGAAAATTTTATGTTCTTTATGCGAGTTTGATTTGATGGTGACACCATCAATCGTGAATGAGTCGAAGTTGTCGAGAATGCGTCTAGCCGTAGTGACTGTCTTGCACGCCGAAAGAGTCATGGAGATGGAATCATTGGCCGGCCATTGGCGCGCGGGATCACGTTTTCCCCAATACTTTAAAAAAGCTATATTGCTCGGGGCCACAGCGGTGAATGTGTTTGAGCTAGGATCAAATTTTGGCATTATAAATTAGCCTCGTTAGTGGTCGCATTTGACCGCTTGTCGAGCTGTGGGCCCTCTTTTGGTGTCTGGGCCAAGACCGTCGAGTCTGAAGTCAAGGAAGGTTGGAGGATGTGCCCACCCATATCTGAAAACTTAACGTTCAGGCGATGCCATCCGAGTTCAGTGAGTCGCGCCGCTGCCGCTACAGTTTCATGTTGCTCTCCAATAAGTAAGATGGCGTCTTCGCCACCTGCACCAGTCGTTTTCCAAGTCCATTTCTTATCAATGCCAGGCAATAGGCCTAGGTTTGCCGCGATATTGCCAGGAAAGTGCGGGCTTCCCGCGAACTGCGCGCGTGACGCCGCACATGCAGCAATAAGGGCTTTCAGCGAAGTGGTATTTGGCTGTTGAATGCAAAGGTTGAAGGCGTCTATTAGTGTTTCGGAGACGTCTAGGAATTTATCCAGGCGACTGCCAAAATCAAGCCAAGAGGCGGTCGTCTGAACAGTCTGAGTGGTTGGTGCGCCACGGCCGCCAACATAAACATGGACAAATGAATCTAGTCTTTCGCGGTGATGTTTAAACCAGTGAGGTACCCATTTGTTGTCGCTGTAGTCAAAATTGAACTCAACAAGACCGCCGACATACTGGGTAACTACGTCATAGCCACTGGCTAGGCCCTGAGCCTCGGATTGTAATTGCCACGCTGCGTTCAGTGATTCACGCGGTATGGATTTGGCAAAGCCGTGTTTTTCAGTCTGTTGCAGGGCGAAGAATGCACCGCAGACCCCTAATCGCAGAGCAGATGAAGATCCGAGCCCGTGCTTTACATCGAGCGCAGACGTAATTGAGATGGTGCCACCGTGTAGTCCAGTTTTTTTGGCGGCATATTGTACGGCACGGCAGAGAATATCTTTTTGTGGCGTGTGATCGTCATCAACAATCTTTGGTTTTTCCCACAGGTTGCTGTTGATCGTCCACGAGGCGGCTGTTGGGATCCAACTGAGTTTGACGTTCATGCCAATATCAACCGTGACTGCAAGTGAGTGACCGCCTCGAAGGACAGCGTACTCTCCCGCCAGCATGATTTTCCCTGGGATGAAAACTTCAATGTCTCTCACTAAATATCTCCCAATGGAACGCGCTCAGTTTTTTTTACCGGCTTGCAGCAGTCTCTCGTTAAGTAAATCAAGATTTTTTTGATGAAGTCCCATATGACCACGTTGAATTCCCTCTGAAGCCAAAGCTCGCAAAGCGGACAGATTCTGAGCTAGGCCGGTAGCGACGACGATTTGGGCGAGTGTGCTGGCGTCCGGGTTGCCCATAAGTCGAAGGCTGGCTTGTGCGGTAGGGTGTAACTTTGTGACGCCGCCGACGACGCCAACTGCCATTGGCATTTCGAGGGTGCCATGCAGATCGCCGTGCAGGGTTTTTTTCCATATTGCTAGTGGCCGGTAACGGCCCTCGCGTGCAGCCCAAGCGTGCGCTCCCGCCTCTACGGCACGCCAATCGTTACCAGTTGCGATAAGTACCGGGTCAATACCGTTCATGATTCCTTTGTTGTTAGTCGTAGCTCTGTAGGTACTGTAGTAACCGAATAAATAAGCCTTTTCGATCCGGTCAACCACCTCTACGCCGTTAAATTCCGGCGAATCAAAGGCTTTTGCTGGCACCAAACATTCGGCCTTAGCCAAGCGGCGGTCCGTCAAATTTGTTAGAATCCTTAGCCCAATGTCACACGGCAACAACTGCGGCATCATGGTTGAAACGCGTTCAGACATGGTATTGACGATGTTGGCTCCCATGGCATCCCGTGTGTCAATGTAGAGGTGCAGAACCACGCTTTCGAGCTCGGGTATGAAGTGCCAGTCCATGTCGATAGCGCCACCTCCACGAGATAGCAAACTGTCCTGTCCGCGATTTGCCAAAGCCAGTATTTCATCTTTTCGCGACCTTAGGATTTCATCAAAATCACATGGGCGTTTTAGAAAAAGTTGGACTTGGCCTGTCATGATTGGTTGAGAAGCCGATGTTTTGAAGCCTCCACCCGTTCTCGCCAGCTTCGCCCCATGGCTTGCGGCAGCCAAGACGCTGGACTCTTCAACCGCCATAGGGACTAGGACGTCATGGCCATTAATCAGGAAATTGGTCGCAACACCAAGCGGCAGTGAGAATGTTCCCACCGCGTTTTCAATAAAGACGTCGGTTAGCTCGCCGCTCAAGGGTCCAAAGTGACCTAAGCTGAATTTTTCAGAATCGGTTAAACCGGATACTTTGGCGACTGTTGAAAGTCGCTCGCCAACAGGGAGCTCGTAAAAGCCAGGTAGTCGAGATGAAATTGCGTCGGTGGCCGCAACAGACGTTTCAACACTCCCGAGTTTCGAATTTAACGGTGCGCGGGGGTTGTTTTTTTTTGTTCCTGGATTGAGGTCTCTCGTGTCCATTGTTTCGCCAGCAATTTCGAGCTACTAGTTCAGAAATCCATGCAACCTCATAACAAAAAACTGCGGCATCTGTCCATAACAGGGTCCCAAAAAAAATACTTATTCATTACAGCTATTTAAAGACCAGCTTAGGGGTTCTTAGCCGCCATACGTTCTGCGGCCAACTTAGGGAAGGTAGGCCTGCTGTTAAAACCGGCATCGAAGCGGTAAGAGTCTTTTAATTGGCTGCTATCGGAGCAGGTACCATGAACCGGTCGGTTCGCTTGCAAAGATTGGCTTTGGCCTGATACTCCTAGCTTTGCACATCAGTGACGTGAGACAGTTTAGTCCTGCCCCAACCAATCTGATCGCTCTGGGCAGCATGGGAGCGCTGGGAGAATTTTTGTGGCCGCGTATTCGGATCTTTTACTGTTATTTGTTTTGTTGGCGCTCATTGCCCTAAGTGTCTTGGTGGCATTTCGTTTTCGGCAGATCGGTGAAGTTTTGAAGCCTGAATCATTTCAAAGGGCTTTAGCCGAAACGCACTTGCTCACGCGGCAGGTTATGGGGGATGAGTTTTCTAAAATAAGAAACGAACTGCAAACATTGAGCCGAAGCCTACGCGAGGAGGTTTCGGCGGCCATGCGCAACGGCCATGAGATTATTAGCGGCAGCGTTCTAAAAAACTCTGAAAATCAGCTTAAACAACTTGAAGTCATGTCCAAGCAATGGGCTTCCGTATCAGAGATGCACGATACGAGAATGCGAGATCTCCAGCGCACCGTGGATGAAAAGCTCCTTCATATTGAAAAGCAGAGTGGTGAAAGATTGGAATTGATGCGGCGAACGGTCGAGGAGAAGCTCGAGGGTACTCTGGAACGTCGGCTTGGGGAGTCGTTTAAGCTGGTTGGTGAGCGTTTAGAGCAGGTACAACGTGGGCTTGGTGAAATGCAGTCGCTCGCAAGTGGTGTCGGTGATTTGAAGCGGGTATTAACCAATGTTAAATCGCGCGGAACCTGGGGGGAAGTACAGCTCGCCATGCTGCTTGAGCAAACTTTGACGCCAGAGCAATATGAGGCAAACGTCAAGCTTGGCTCGCAGGGTGAGATGGTTGAATTTGTGATAAAGTTGCCAGGTCGCGATGAAAGTGGGGGTAGCTTATTTCTGCCAATCGATAGTAAGTTTCCTCAGGAATCCTATCAAAGGCTGCTTGATGCCCAAGAGGCAGGTCTGCCTGACCAGGCAGCTGCCGCACGGCGCGAACTCGAGGCGGCGATAAAGGTTGCGGCAAAGACGATCCGAGACAAGTACATCCACCCACCAAAGACCACAGATTTTGCGGTCATGTTCCTACCTACGGAAGGGTTGTATGCAGAAGTTTTGCGTTTGTCAGGACTGATGGAGCGACTTCAAAATGAGTATCGCATCACCATTGCTGGTCCTACAACGCTCTCGGCGCTGTTAAGCAGCTTGCAAATGGGCTTTAGAACCCTCGCAATCCAAAAGCGGTCCGGGGAGGTTTGGAAAATTCTTGGTGCCGTCAAGTCTGAATTTGGAAAATTTGGTGATATTCTCGACAGTGTGCATAAGAAGTTAGGTGAGGCTGCAGGGCGTATTGAAGACGCATCAAGGAAGTCGAAAACGATTCAATCCAAGCTTCGTCTTGTCCAAGAGTTCTCACCGGCAACGGTGGTGCCTGGTTTGCCGAGTGAACCCTCTGAAGATGGTCAGGAGTAACCTCTGATTAGTCTCACGACCTTAAAAGGAATTATGGCATGACACATCCGCGTAATAACCTGTTGGCGTGGATCGCGGCTATTGCCGCCTATACGATCTGGGGTGCGATGCCGCTATTTTGGCGGTTATTTGAGGGAACACCGGCTTTTGTGGTCTTTCTACATCGGTGCTTATGGAGTTTTCCTTTTCTGGTGCTTCTGACCTTGCTTGCCAACCGGGGATCGAGGGAAGTGCTAGTCTTTGACCGTGGTCGTTGGCCTTGGCTAGTTTTGTCGGGCTTCCTGATCGGCGCGAATTGGTGGATCTACATTTACGGGGTCGAACGTCATCAGGTCGTTGAGATGAGTATGGGTTACTTTATGGCGCCTTTACTGACCGCGGCGATGGGGGTTGTTGTCTTGAGGGAAAAACTTTCTCGTGGGCAATGGTTTGGAGTGGGACTGGTTGTTGTTGGATCTATCTTGTATGGTTTTACGGTCTCAAGAGTGCCAATGCTTGCGATCGGCCTGGCAGTAACTTTTAGCGGTTACAGTTTAGTTAGGAAGCTCGTTAAAGCTCCCCCAATGGGTGCTTTGACGACCGAGGCCTGCTTTCTATTCGTCGTAAGCGTATTCTTTTTGGCAACTAATGGGCCAGATCCATCTCTTGGTGAGGCTTGGACAAAACATGGCACCTTGCTTGTGCTCGGTGGAGGATTGACAGCACTCCCGTTGCTCTGGTTCGCCTATGGTGTTCGTGGTTTGACATTAACCTCGCTCGGAATGATCAATTATATTTCGCCCACAGGAAAATTTTTGATCGCCATACTCGCTTTTGGTGAGGTGGTAACTGATCAGCAAATATGGGCATTCTGCGTTTTATGGTCAGGTATCATCGTTTATCTGGCGAGCACCTTTCGGCGCAGTGTTATTCCATTGCAGCCGGAGTGAATTCCTATGGTTTTGCCGCTGATCGGCTGGGCGTTATTTATTTGCGTGGTATGGTTGCCGGTTGAACGCGCCCATATTGATTTTTGCTTCAATAACTATGACCTTGGGATCTACTCTGAAGCACTATCAAGACTCTCCCTAACAAATCCAAACCCCTTTTTGTCTACACGAGGCGTCAGGCTATTTAACGATCATTTTGATCCAATTCTTTTTCTGTTTGTGCCGTTCAAGGAGCTGATTCGTCCTGACTTGTTGGCAATCCGAATTGAGATGGCGTCCATACTTTTGGCCTCATTGGCACCATTGTGGCTATGGCGCCGGCGCGTTGTTGACAAACCGTTTGCTGTCATCGCGTTCCTGATTATCTTGTTTAGTCCGATGACGTTACGTGCCGCTTTTTTTCCAGCGCACCCTGGAACGTGGTCGTTAGCACCTCTGGGTTGGTTTTTTGCATTTTTACTCGTCGATAAAAGAGTTTTGGCGCTTTTGATGCTGGTTTTGGTATTTGCCTGTAAAGAGGAATATCCCGTTTTAGGTGCCGGCGTTGCGGTGGTTCTTTGGCTGCAGGGACGTCGGCAACTAGGAGGTTGGGTCTTTATATTGAGCTTTGTTTGGGGGTGTGGAGCATTTATTTTGAGGCCTATTTTCTTGGGTAAATCTGACTTCTACACTTCAGCGGTGGTGGCGGGACGAGGCATCTTTAGCGGTGATGTGCCAGATGTGGTGATTACTTTTCTGCAGGTTTGTTTGTGGGTCTTTGGACCGTGGATCATTTTAAATACTTGGATTCAGATGCGCGAACAACTAGGCGGAAAAAGCTTTCGGATCTGGCCACCATTAGTAGGAGCAGCTATTTTGCTTTTAATACGTCTTGTCGGTGGATACTGGGATAACCACAGAATCGCGCCTTTGGCGATTTTGTCAGCGTTTATGGTGATGGCGGGAAATTCTATTTTTAGTGTTAGTAGTTGGCGAAATAAAATATTTATGGTGGTCAGTGTGGTATGCATATGGCCTTCGATTGAGCAAGGGAGCAAATTTTGGCGGGGTCGCCCGTTTAAGACTCATTGTCCCTCGGACCCGCATCGAATAGATGCTATTATTACGGCCGTGCGGCGCTTGGAAACAGTTGGTGCGACGCGTATCCTTGCGAGTGGCAACCTTATTCCGCGTATCGCTTCTCTACCAGATGTAGAGCACGTTGGAGCTTCGCAATCAAATCAATTCAATTATTTTCTGGTTGAAAAATCCCATTATCGTAATACCTGGCCTTTATCTAAGGACGCTTTCGCAACGATAGAACGATCTTGGCGAGAAATGAAAGATGCGATCGTTTTGCAGGATGATCAATATGTCTTACTAATGGCAAAAAAAAATTAGCACGCAACACGGTCGAATAAATACGTTAGATAAGGCGATTAAGGATTAATTTCGATTGATGGAAAGTTTTTTCATTAATCTATGCAGGTAGGCCCGTTCAAGGTCGAGAGATCTAGCGGCTTCGCTAACGTTACCGTTAGATTTTGCCAACATGAAGATCAGAAATTCTCTTCCAGCAGTTTCCTGAAATCTTTCCCAACTTTGCGACTTCAGGCATAGCGTAACAGAATCGGTATTCGGGTCGAGTAGTGACTTCTCGTGGGCCCTTACTGGCCGCTCGACGGCAGATGAATTGTCTATGTCGTCAATATGATCAATCACCGGGTCGCTTGAAAAGATAGCTGTTCGCTCGATGACATTTCGCAACTCGCGAACATTACCTGGCCAGGTGTAGATCTCTAGTTGCTTTAATGCAAATTCAGATAGCTCTTTTTGGCCAAGTGAGTGTTCTTGGCAGCATTCCTGTAAAAACCGTCGGCTCAATTCTGGAATGTCTGTTGATCGATCGCGCAGGGCTGGAGAGTGGATGGTTACGACATTTAGACGGTAAAAAAGGTCCTCACGAAATTCACCTGTTTGACACATTTGCTTAAGATCACGGTTCGTAGCGCAAATTACTCGCACATCAGTCTTGATCGTTTTCTCGCCGCCGACTCGCGAAAATTCTCCGTTTTGTAGGACCCGTAGAAGCTTTGCTTGTAAATCGAGGTCAAGTTCACCGATTTCGTCAAGAAACAGTGTGCCGTTATCGGCACGTTCAAACACTCCAAGCCTGGTCTTTATTGCGCCAGTGAACGCACCCTTTTCGTGCCCAAAGAGTTCGCTTTCCATAAGGTTTTTTGGGATAGCGGCACAATTTACTTTGATCATGGTTCTTCGGCTGCGGCTGGATCTGCGGTGAATTTCCCTTGCGATCAGCTCTTTTCCGGTGCCACTTTCGCCGGTGATTAATACCCGACCATTTGTTGGGGCGACTTTGTCAACAATGCTGATGACGTCTTTTATTTTTGCGTGCTGGCCGACAATTTCCTGCGCGCTGCGGGCTTTGCTTAAATCAGCATTGGCCGATTCGATACGATGAAACTCGATGCAACGCGTCGCGCTTACAAGGACCCGTTCAGGCGTGAACGGTTTTTCAATAAAGTCAAAAGCTCCGATCTCGGTTGCTCTGAATGCCTCGACGGCAGTTCCTTCGCCGCTTATGACGATCACTCGATTTGCTTTTTCATGTTTACCGAGTTGGCTTAGAAAGTCCAAGCCATTTCCATCAGGCAACCGTATGTCAAGTAGAATGAGATCAACTGTGTGGTCGATTGAGCCGTCAGTTAAGTTGAGTGCTGTCTTGGCCGCAGATAAAGTAGATGCCTCAACAACAGTCGCACCCTCGGATTCCAAAGTCATTCGCAAGCTGACGCGGATATTTCTGTGATCGTCGACGATCAGGATTTTTGACCCTTTAATCGCGCTGGTCTTGGCTTTCACTCGCGCCTCCTTTATGGGTTCTAGGTAGGATCAGTCGAAATATTGTTTTTCCTGGTTTGCTTGCGAGTTCAATTTTACCACCATGTTCTAGCATAATTTTTTGACAAATCGCCAGACCAAGGCCCATACCAGGGTTTGGTCCGGTGTGTTTTGTGGTGACATAAGCTTCGAAAATGTTCTGCCTTATATCCTCGGGTATTCCGGGTCCGTTATCTTCGACTTCAAAAATGATACTAGCCGGAGTGTGTTGCAATCGTAAGATAATGGGAGAGCTGGCGTGAGGATCCGCTTCGGCGGCGTTCTTTATCAAGTTGTGAAGAGCTAGCCTAATAAGCTGGTCGTCTAATTCACCATGCACATGCTCTGATGGGCCCTCATAGAGGATCTGATGTGGTTTATAGCTATCTTCGGCAAGTTGAACGGTTTGCTGGGCGCAACTTGTCGCATTTGTTTGGGCCAATCTTGGCGATGGTAACTGGGCAAATTGCGAGAAATCATCGACCATTCGTCGGAGAGAGGCGACTTCCTCCAAGATCACGTGGTGTGCTTTCTCTAATAGTTTTCCGTAGTCGTGATCGGGGCCCTGGTAGTTACGATGTAATTGCCCGATCATGATTTGAATTGGTGTCAAAGGGTTCTTAATTTCATGAGCCATTTTTCGGGCAATTGTTTGCCAGGAAGCAAGTTTCTCAAGCCCCACCGCTCGCGTACGGTTTTCGGCGAGCTCATCTGCCATGTGATTAAACTGTCGACTCAGTAGTCCGAGCTCGTTGTGGCCGTGGACGTTAAACCGGAATACATCTTCGCCATGAGCGTAACGGATAAATCCTTGGACGATCTTTTGAATTCTAGTTTTGCTGCGAAGTGTCATGTATGTGAACGCAATCAGGAGTAGGGCACACATGATTGCTAATGTTACGGTTAGGGCTCGTATAAGAGCGGGTCGAATACGAGCTCTCAACTCAAAACCAATAATTTTGTAGCGCTTTAACACGTCTTCTGTTTTGCGGTACTCGTCCTCTTGGGCGGAGTTCTCGAAGCGAACCAGGTTTTTACCGACCACAAGGTCAGAGCGATTTAACCAATAGATTGTTTGATCTTTTTTTTCGCTGGTTGGAATGATGGTAAAGTTATTGTTTTTGAAGATGTCGTCAACCCCTACAGCTTCAAGACTTTTGCTAAGCTGTAGGCTTGAGATGGCCGATGGGTTTTTGATGAGATTCCGTATCTTAACCTGCAGAAGCTGCTGTTGATTTTTGTAGGCTTCTTTTTGGCTCTCCATTCCTTGAGTTATCGCTTGTTCTATTGCAGGGTCGTGTGCGATATGAAGTAGGTAGTCGATACTTTTGACTGCAAGGATTGCCGCGGTTAAATATCCAGCGAGTACAGTTACCATGGCTATCGCGGCAAGTCTTACAACACTCCATTGATGCCATGCAACATGGGGTAAATTTATATCACGGTTTTTTCGCTTTATGATTGATTTAGGCACAACTTAAAGTCCTGTCTGGCTATTTTTTATCGAGTTTCAATTCAATTGCTTTTTGGTGGTTTGGGCGTGGAGGTATGTCAAGGGTCACCTCTGTGCGTCCGCCCAGCTGCAAATCACCCAACATGTGGGAATACAGTCCTTGCATGAGTCCAGATTGTTGTTTTACGAGCCAATCTTTAATTTTACTGGCCTCGCTCATTGAGGATTGACGCACCTGAAGACTTATAAAAAGCTGTCCGCCTTGTGCTAATTTATTTAGTATTGCTTGATTTTCGAAACGATAACGCAGGCACTGGTTTGACCAAGATTCAATTTTATTGCCAGTGAATTTTGCCATCGGAAGTGGATCAATTTTAGTTGTGACGTATTTTTCTTCCCATGTATCGTACTTGACCTTGCAGACTAATCGAATCTCAGGTTCGTGGTCTGAACCAGTCATTTTTTTCTCGGATATGCCCAAAATTGTTAGTGTGCTAAATCCAGAGTTCACAATTTCACGCTGCTCCGCCGAGAGGAGGGGGCTGATATCAATCGCGATAAATTGATCTTCCGATGACTTTTCCCAAGTTGCTGTTGCAGAAGTCTTTGTCGCCTCTGTCGCTCGGATGGTAGTTGCCTTCAAGAATATAATGAAGGCGGCAAGTCCACAGAGTTTTATTGCCCTCATGGCGTGCCACCGATGTTGGTAAGTTGCCCGCTGGAGGCGTCTACGGAAGAGACGCGTCGATGGATTGAAAATGGGCTATCAGATGCAAGTCGGAAATTGATATCGCCAATAAATCCTGAGGAATGATACCGGTAACCAGCCACGGTTTCAGTGCCAAAATAACGACTAGATTCATGTCGATCCTGACCGAGTCTGCGGGAAAAATAGAGAAGAGATCTTAATCCATGTGATGACGTTGTGATGGGTAGCTCGTATTTCAGTTCGCCCCTAAGGGTTGAATAGCTACGGCCAATTTGGATGACTTTTGCCGCGTAAGTCAGTGCGCCCCAATTGGGTTTAAAATCCGTGCGTAAAAGCTCAGCTTCCATTGTAGCGTGTTGTCGATTGACGAGTGATGGAACAATCGAGAGCTCGGCCTTGTAACCGGATTGCGGGAGGAAGCTGCGTAGGCGGGTTTCGCGTATGATGCCAAGCTTGGGGCCGGAGACAAGGCTGGGCCAATTTTTCAGTGTGTACCTTTCATGGCGATTGGAATACCAAACGAGCCCATAGTTGAGATCAAGGCCAGCTCGATGACGGGTCCATAAAGTTTGCGCCTCCATTCCAAAACCTTCGGTATCGAGGTAGTTTCTTGTTGGGTCCACGACCGATATGGCCGTATCAAATTGAATGGCTTCAAAGGCAAACCTGGGTAGTCCATAAGCTAGGGATGCCTGTGCGATATTCCCATCGGTGGCGATTTCTGTGAGCAGCGCGCCGCGGTGGGAACGATTCAAAATATTTCTCGCCACGAGGCCAAATTTGTAGCTTTTGAACACGGAATCGTCACTGATATCTGGTGATGGTTTAACTAGGGCTAGGCCAAATTCGCCTCCAGCAGCCCAGTTTGAGATGACCGAGTCATCGTCAACGGCGGAGATCACCAGTTTGGCAAATCCAGGTTTACTACCTTTGCGCAACGCAAAGAAAACATTTTTGTATACGGCCATGCCAAGCAGCTTCTGCCGTGCTTCTGAGAGCCATTCGTCTGACATCAACGTGCTATCAGAGATCCTTAATTGCTGATAAATCTGAGCCCCACTGAGTCGAGCAGAGCCAAGCACCTCAATTGACTCAACTTTGTAGACGGAGTCCAAGTCTTGGCGCGTTTCTGCCATCAGCGTGGGGATTAGAATTGAAAATAAGACGAGGCAAACCGCCAGACCTCGAAAGCACAGATAAACCGGGTAATTGGACTTTAAGCTTTGGGTCGTTAGGAGATCTGGTCGTAGAACCAGGTTCTCAAAATTTAAAGTGTTTAATTTTTTCACCCTTTGCCCCAATTTCCGTCATGGCCTCAATTCCAATTTCCAGGTGCAGATCAACAAATTCACTGGTGACTTTTTTATCACTTTCTTCGGTTTTCACCCCTTCCGGGGTCATTGGGACGTCGGAAACTAGTAACAAGGCTCCGCGTGGTATGTCGTTGGCGAGGCCCACAGAAAATATGGTCGCTGTTTCCATGTCGATCGCGATGGGCTTTAGCTTTCGAAGGCGTTCTTTAAAGCTAATGTCGTGCTCCCAGACTCGACGATTGGTCGTGTAAACGACGCCTGTTCTGTACTCCAGGCCTTTTTGTATAAGCTTGTCAGACACAAATTTGTGGAGTTTAAAGGAAGGCATAGCCGGAACTTCAGGGGGTAAGTAGTCATTACTCGTCCCTTCGCCACGAATTGCGGCCATCGGCAAGATGAAATGACCGATCTCGGTGGAGTTTTTTAACCCGCCACACTTGCCCAAAAACAGGACACCTTTGGGTTTTATAGCTGTAATAAGGTCCATGACTGTCGCCGCATTCGCGGAGCCCATGCCAAAATTCATGATTGTCAGACCGTCTTGATTGGTTGACGTCTGCATAGACTTATCCAAGCCTCGCAGCTGTGACTTGAATCTATTAGCAAAAATCGTCACATAATTTGAAAAGTTTGTGAGCAGTATGTAGTCACCAAACTCGTTGATTGGTGTTCCGGTGTATCTGGGTAACCAATTGCGAACGATTTCCTCTTTGGTCTGCATGCGTGACTCACCTTATCTAAAGTTGAACTTTAACCCGTATATGATGCTAAAGTAATAGCCGTAATTTAATTGTTGATTATAAGGGATTAGTCGGGAAAAAACATCCACCAATCCGGTCTAATACGAAGGTGAGCAATAGAAGGTTTTGATGTCTGAGTCTGATCCCAAAAGCGCCAAGGGCGCCCATAATAACAAACGTCACGGTTGGAAGAAGTTTTCACCGCTGGCAATCCCCAAAGAGCTATGGCGACTCAGCGCAGGATTTGTGGCCCACGGTACAATTGGAATCCCTTTAAAGTTCGCCCGCTCATTCGTGCAGGACTCAGCACTCGTGCCGTGGAGTGACGCCAAAGTCTTCTCCATTGTCGGTGAGGCCCTGCTCGGAGTTATCGATTCTTGGGGTCCACTTTACGGCAAGGCAATGCAAGTTTGGCTGTCTAGAATGGGAAAAGAAGCTGTCCCTGTGATCGACATGTTGAAACTTGACCGTGTTTATGGTGATTGGCCACCGTTGCCTTGGCAGGACGTCCAACTGATTCTCGATCAAGCGGTGCCCACGTGGCGCGACGAATTGAAATTGGAAACCAAGCCCCTTGGTGTAGCGAGTATGTCTCAAGTGCATGGCGCTCTCGACATGGAGGGCCGGGGTTGGGTCGTTAAGCTCCTCAAACCTTCGGCCATCAGCCGTTTAACGGAATCTGTCGACGCGATTGAAATGGCGATACTTGTGGCAGAGCCATTTGCCGTAACTAGACTTTCCAGGCGGTTTTTGATTGACGTTCAAGATCTCTGCCAAAGCCTGAGGCGGGAGATGAATCTCGAGTATGAGCGGGAAACCATGTTAAGGGTCCATGAATTGATCGCCTCAAAAGGTCAGAAGTCTCTGCGTGTTCCCGGACTACACCCACGTCTTGCAAGTAATTCCGTGATCGTCATGGAGCGACTTAATGGCGTGAAATTGAGTGATATCATTTCCGGGAAAGTTGAACTCGAACAGAGAATGCGCAAAAGCATCGCAAAAAAGCTACTCAATGAACTTTTGGTGCAAATTTTCGAGTGGGGGCTATTCCATGCAGATCCTCATGCTGGCAATCTCATGCTGCTTGAGGACGGTGCTGTTGGACTTTACGATTGGGGTCTAGCCGGGGAGTTGTTGGACACCGATCGGCGTTTTATTGCTGGTATTTTGAAAGCTGTGATGGCGCTTGATATTGAAAAATTAATTGACGTTCTTGGGGAAATGGGGCGTGAGTCTACCGGTAAGGCCATCGATCGTGAAAAAATCAGAACTGAGCTTCGGCGATTGATAAAGCTTGTCGAAGACTCTCAGGCGGCTAATGGCGAGGTGCCGTCACTCAATCAGATGGTTGAAGCGGCGCTTGAAGGTGCCGACCGCCTTGGAATCCCGATGCCAGCTGGACTTTTGCTTATGGCGAAAAGCCTGATGACCATTGAGGGATTGGCGCGCGGCATCGATGCTAATGTTCCCTTTGCGATGGTGGCTGGGCCAGTACTATTTCGAGCTGCGGATCCCAGCCTTGGCGATATATTTGCATTGGTTAAACAGATGCCAAATCTGATGCGCAGATTTTTTAATAAGGAATAACCATTGAGTCATAAAAGATTATTAGTTTTCTCTTGGTTGTGCTTGTCAGCCACTCACGCCTCAGCCTTTGATGGACTAGCCGTACTTGGTGACAGTATTTCTACTGGTGCCGCGGCAAATCCGAAAGTGGAGTTTGATTCGCGGTCGCTTTGGGATGTGTTCACTGGACGCAGCCGTATTGAGCTGACGTCGGATTCGTTCCCTGAGCAGTTTCGCAAATTAGCCAAAGATGCCGGCGGGCCTGACCTTGTTTTGCCTTCAATCCGTGAAAATGATGCTGGTTCAGGTTGGCTTTGGCATAACACCATGCAAGCGTTATCGTCTGCGACCATTGACGAACATCGACTTTCATACGGGTATTTTATTGGCCGTTCGTTGGGCCTGCCAACTCGAGATATTTTATTGGCCGGAGAAAATGGCGCCAGATCGCAACGAGCGTGGGTCCATGCTTCGCGTCTTATCGGTAGTCGAAAGAAAGATCTGCCATCAAGAATTATCATGTTTTACTCAGGTAATGACCTTTGTGCCCAGTCATATGAAGACATTTCATCGGCCCAAGATTATGGGGATGGCTTGCTGACAGGCATGAAATATTTGGTCTTGAATGGTCATGTGTCGCCTCGTGGAACTCGAATTTTCCTGCCGGCTTTCTTGCCGGTTACGACCCTGATGCATGAGCAGTCCATACTGGATCGGAAAATACGCTTGCACGGCGATGAAGTAACTTGCCGCGAAGCGAGAGAAAAATTATTCAGCGCCAAAACCCCTAAAAATCTGGAATCAGACGATCCGCGGCTGCAAATTTTCAGCGCCATTTTTCCGCCAAGCCCAGTTTTACTTTGTCCAACTTTGTTCTCACCTGCGGCGCAAGATTCGGCCAGGCAAACTTTGTTGGCCAATCGCATTAGGGCATACCGTGACGCTCAGAAGAAGGTCGTGCAGGACTTCAATGAATGGCGCGGGCAAGCACACCCCGCAAAAGCTTTCGAAGCGGTTTATCTCGACGGCCCCGAGCAGATTCGCTTTGAGGGTGCCGATGTGGCCGGGGACTGCTTTCATCTTTCCGCCGAGGGGCAAGGAAAAGTTGCGTCGGCTATCTTACCTGGTCTGAAATAAGGGTAAGATTCACAACAGGAGGTTCGCTTTTGGGCGCTGCTCTTGGATGTAAAGGGTTGAAATAATTGTTTAATTTTGAGGCATAGGTGGGATTTAAATCCCCTTGATTTGCGGTTCTCTAATGCTTATAGTCTGACCCCTTCCGATGCTCGGATGGCGGAACTGGTAGACGCAGTGGACTCAAAATCCACCGGTTGCAAGACCTTGTGAGTTCGATTCTCACTCCGAGCACCAAATCTTCCCTCTTCTCTAAGCTGTTTCCACACAAACTCCTGTTTTTTTTCATATGGTTATTCTCAATGAGGTGCGATTTTCACCTTGAGGTGAGCTAATTTGCTGTGTCAAACTACAGGCAGACAATCCGCTCTGACAGTTACTACACGGCATACACTTTTATTGAGGTTGGTATGGTGCGTCACTTCCATAGACAAATAATCTTTCCTCTGTCGTTTCTGATGGTTTTGATGACATGGCCCGGGTGTCGTCAGGCTGGCAATTTGAAAGATGGAAAGACGGACTCCTCGGGTTCATCGGTCGACTTAAATCCACCGGTTGGCAAGGTTCAGGATGATGCAGGCTTTTTTGTTGAGGTTCTGTCGTCTCAAGCAAGCGAAAAGTCGAGATTTAATTTACATAAAGGCTTAACTTCATTTGACGAGCCATGCAAAGGAGAGGTTGGGAAAGTCATTGACTGTATCCTAGATGCAGAGGAATCCTCTCTGGCAATGCATTCTTTTTCTCTACATTATCACCTGCCAAGCTCCATGTGTGCCTATGTCAGTGTGGAGCCTTTTTACTTCGTGAACCGGAAAACAAAATTAACCACTCGACTAACGAAGTACATCGACTCAGCGGGCGCAGTTGGTATCGATAATGATCAGAACGGTACGGTAGATTCTCAAGATTTTGGTTGTTATACGACCGAGGATGAAGCCGTATGCTGTGTTGGCGAGTATAGTGAGACGACTTTCACATGGGATGCAATTGAGGGAAAGTATGGTTCCCCATCGACAAAGACCGTTAAGCGCACATTGGATCGCTGCCTTGGTGGGCCGGGATCCGTCTCCCAACCGAAAACAGCCATGGGTGTCCCGAGGCGTTCGTTTAGGTTTGTTGAGGGCAAAGGTATAAGCGACGAATACAAGTTTGCTCCATTAGCTGAGCATGGTGTAGGACCAGGTTGGATCGCAAATTACTTCAACCCCACGCAGCACAATAACAATCCGCCCCAGGCATTTTATGATGATATTGATCCTGGTGCTGGTGAAGAGAAGCTTGGCAACCCTTACTACACATTTGCTTGTCACGATGCTGCCCTCGAGACTTTGGCTTCAATTCGCGTGCAGATTCGCGAGTGGAATACGGTGGCTGATTACGAAGCCCGCAGAGACGCCCCAACAAAGCACGATGAAACTGGGTCCGAGGCTGATCCGTGGAGTGATCAGGAGAAAAACGATTGGCCAGATTGGCTGGACCATGAAACTTCCCTGACCAAATTTCCAAATTATAGCTACAAATAAATTTAGTTAGACAAGGTTTTAGGAGAACTTATGAATAAACGAATGCTGATCTCTTTTGTGTTTTGTCTTTCTTCATTTACCACACAATCCGCTAGTGCGGCCGAGCCTCCACGAGCAAATGATGTCTGTGTCCGTAATTTTTACCCTGAGGGTTCAAACATGAACCCCTGTAGCAGTGAACGCACCATGTTCCGAAAAGTGATCAGCGCAGAAGATGAGACCAAGTCAATTTGCACCAAGGCTTACGAAGATCGACTTTGCGAAGCGTCACCAAAAGAGTATCGCTACGTTGAGACGTCGGAGCATGAAGTTATTTGTACCGTAAATTTCCACCAAGAAGGCATTGCAGAATACTGCTACTCAAACCCAAAGGTTTTCAGTTGGGCGCGGGGGCGCTGATAGGACCCTAGACTCAATTACTCGCATGAGCCAAGGCTATCAGCCATGACCGGGGCTGCATTGGAGACATTAACTGAATCATGAACGCAGATGGCTTGATCTACGGCCGGATTGTCGTTGTTCGGATGGTAACAAAGTTTTCTTACGCTGATTTTGTAGCTTGCGGCCTTGTTTTCCCCAGCCGCATCCTCAAAAAATTGTTGACCCATCACATAGGCAAAAGCGTATTTTTTGCCATTTAAGCTGTATGAGCCACATTGATCTGTGGTTAAATAGGCCTTAGGTAGATTTTCCGGTTTCAAAATCTGGCTATGTGCATCCTGAATGTCTTTGGCAAGGATACCGGAGCAATCATTAGTTAATGTTATCCCATGTTCGATGCAGACTTTCTTCACTCGATTGAAAACTTTACCGGCAGCTTTGCAGGCTAGATATTCTGGTGTCTCAAGCATTTTCTTCCAACACTTGGCGTCACCAGTTAATGTCCCAACTCCATTCGAGGAGGTTGAATTGATCGTGCTGCCGTTATCAGGTTTTAGTCCCCCTTGATCATTAGATTTCTTTGCCGGAGCTGGATTGCCTCCGTCACCGCCTGCCTGGCAGGCTGAGATCATTAGAACCGTCACGAGGCAAACTGATTTCAAGACACCCATGGAACCCCTCCACACTCCGTCGTTTCGTAGGAATCCTATCGGCGTCTTTGCATCCGAAGTTAAAGAGAACTTCAATGAACTTAAATATCTATACATTCTATGTGGTTATGGCGATATGCAGCAATGAATTTCGCTGGAGTTTTGAACGATTAATGCCCGGGTGTAGTTGAACGCTTATTAAACGGCTCAAGCTTTTTCAAAGCGCGCTCAGAGCGTCTGTCTTTGCATCTTAGTCCAATATACGGCGGTCGAGGGGTGTTTGTTTGCTAGTTTCCCTGCCGTGTCATCAGCGAGTTCACCACCGATATTACGTAGTGCAGCCAAAATACGGTCACACACAAATAAAGGGTTGCCGTTTCGCACATTGCGAGGATCCGTAAACGATTTAGCCAGGCTTTTTACGATCCGTTCATTGGCTTTCCCGCGATAAATGATCCCTAAAGCCGTGGCGGACTCGGCGCGAACAACCATAGCCTCGTCGCTGAGAGCTTGCTCAAGAATTTCGGGGCAGGGTTTTGGTGCGGCGTCATTTAAACACTGTCTTATCCAGCCTAGTCGCCACTGCCAGGCCCAAGCGCCCAGGTTTTTGTGGCCGCGCGCCACTTGAAACCGCCACAGCTTTGCCAGCTGGGCCTGGTTCATTTTGTTGAAGTGTTGCCACTCTGCCTTTGACGGAGGCGTGGTTATATCAAGGGGCTTGCCGCCACTGGCGCTGCCCCCAACCAACATAAAGCAGCTAAGGATAAGAGCCAGCAGGCAAGGGTAATTTGAAATTTTAACCATCTGAAAATAATGCCTTTTTTAAAAAAAATTGTTTTTTTGCTAAAGAGTTTCGAAAAGCCGCCGATTCGTCTGCCGTGCACATGGTTGCGGGTGAGCCGGTTGGTTCCCTCCAAGGCAACCGTAGTCGTCGACTTCAGTCAAGGAGGGCATTCTCATGAGCGATCAAAATTGGTTCGTCTATCAAGGAAATCAACAGTTGGGCCCATTTGCGACCGCTCAGGTCAAGCAGATGCTGGACAATAAGATGATCTCTCAAGATGCATATCTTTTCAAGGCTGGATGGAAGGACTGGCGCCCTATGGAGGAGTGCCTCGAAGATCTTGGTCTTAAAGATGCAGGAACACAGCAGCCGGCAAGTCCAGAGCGTCGCTATGCAGCCCCGCGTGCCACGATTCAAGGGCGAGTCATTGTGCACAACAATGGTCAGGTCATTATCGGCAGTGGAGTCAATATCTCTGCCACTGGGATCTTTGTGGAGACTAACGATCAAATTTTTACAGTCGGTGAGAAATTAAAACTTTCAGTGCGAGTTGATGGCTTTGTTAGGGCATTTAACGTATTTGCGCGAGTGGTTCGCTACAATTCAGACCCACGATTTCCTGTTGGTTTTGGGCTGATGTTTGTCGGACTTGACAAGGGTATTGGCGATGAAATTGAGCGCATGGTGGCAACTAAGCGTCAGGCCTCGGAAAGTAAAGTGAGCTGAAGCAGGTAAATTGCGGCGCGTCGTAGTATCTTGAAAAAACTAAGAGGACCTCATCCATGCTGTCTGTAAAATCTAAAAAATCATTCAATTGGAAAAATATCAATGACATCGTTGATGCTAAACGGCTAGTTGATATGGGGCACTTACTCTCTTGGAACGAAGGCCGAACGGTGGTCAAGTTTTTGGGTGAGGAAAGAACTTGTGATTTGGTTCGTCACATGGCCCTACGGATGGGTGAGAGGTTTAATGATCGCTTGGCTTCTGAGATTTTGGTGGAAAGTTTATATTCTATTTTGACGGCATCGGGTCGTGAATCAATCATGATTGCTTTTCTGGAAGCATTGTTCGACAGTGACGAGTTTGAAGGAATTACACGCAATTTGGTAGAGATTAGCCTTGGCGGTGAAGTGGGTGAGGACGATCTCTCAAAGACTGTAGTCTCAGCGGCTGTGGCGCTAATCTGTGAGATTGGGCTAAACATCCAACGGGTTGAGGATGATGATCCAGGGCGAATTGATAAAAGTCGATCTATTTCCGATCATATTGCCGCTTATCTGCTGAGCGTCAGTAACACAAACGTGCAGGCGGTTAGGCTTTGTTTGCTACGTTATTTTAGTCAGACGGAATATGGGAATTCTGCAAAAAAGAACTACAATCGTCTGATGGGTCGATTCGGCCACTCGATTATGGAAGCGCTATTTCAGCAGCTTTTTGTCAAAAAAAGCGAGAAAGTTGCAGCGCAGTTTTTGCTTGAAAATTTACCCTGTGCGCTCGAGGCAGGTGGCGAGACGCAGAAAATGCTTCACGAGACACTCAAGCAGCACATGCTTAAGGAGTCGGAGCGTTTTTGTTTGTTCATGCATGAACTGGGAAGCCATGTTCTTTCGCTCGGTCATGAGGGGGAACTATGTCATGCAGCGCAGAGTTATGCGCGACATTTGATAGCTCTCTACAAGGTTACAAGTGACCTGGGGCACAAACACTTGGGGCGCGAAGTTTTACAGGAGCTCTATAAGTTTGCGCCCTTCGGTGACTGTGCGGACTGGATCCGCAATTTGGAAGTTTCAAGCGAAATTCGGAAATCTTTCCGTGAACTGGCGGTTGATTACCGGGTGAAAGTCGTGCAAGTTGGTAAGGGTGGCAAGGTGGTGAGTCAGTTCCGTGTGTCCAAACGTGGACGCAAACCTACTTTGGGAAAAGGAGATTTTGGCTTCTTGGAGCAAGTCACGACACTGGGCGAATATGAAGTTCGCCACAGCGCATAGGGACTTACTTCGTTTCACTGAATATCAAGGCGAATTGGATAGATCTGGCTCACTAATGACGCCTGGCTTAGCCCTGATCTCTGACTCAACTGAAACTGGGAAGTCGATGCGGGTCTTTGCTCCGATGACATCCCTGATGAACCATGCACCCTTTTCTTTAATCAGCGCCACTGAGTTTTCAGTCTCGACGGTGGGAGCTCCAGCGGTATCTTTGGGGCGCTGCTCGGCAGTTCCTAAATCTTTGTACTTAAGTCGAAACGTAATTTCAGTCTCTCGCGGGGTTCGATCCCGACGTTCAATTACGGAGTATGCTTCAAGCTCATAGTGCCGGTTGATATAGGCGTTGACCACGACTTCGTCAGATGCGGAGACAATAGCGTCTTTCAAACGGCCGGTGGTGTACTGTATGAGATTTTCGCGTTCAGCAAGATTTTTCATGTTAAAGGCGGTATTTAGATACGCTTCAACGACTTTTTCAGGCGGCATAGAACCTCGTTCGCTGCCGCAACTTCTGACGCATGCAGTAAACGACACGCAGGCCAACAGCACGAGTGCTACTCGTAACGTGAGAACGCGTTTTTGAACCAACTCAAACATCGACCCTCTCCTCAGTATCAGCATGGTAAAAAAAACTTAGGTCTTTGCCCAGGCCTTAATTCTATCACAAATTTAAATTATTCCGCAGGGGAGCTCTGATCCTGGTCATTATTCCGCATGCGTTCTCGCTCGCGCTGGAGTTCTTGGCGTAGGGTTGTTTTGGGCAGGCGAGTTGGTATGCCTTCAGGGGCTTTTTGCCGACCGGAGCGGTAGCGATAGGATGCGTTCTCTCCAGAAGTGCCATCACTACTGGTCTTGCTCTGATAAGGGCTTGGCTTTGCAGATTGGGCCGATTCCGCGTCGGAAGCTGAGCGGCTTCCGCTACGGGGCGCTGCTGTGCCCTTGGATTCGGTGCTCTTATAATACCTGGAATTTGGCCGTGCGCGGCCAACCTGCGGCAAAGGCGCCATCTTGGGCGCATTTTGGAGTTTTGCTGCTTCATTAAATCTCAATTCAAAATCTTGTAGATGTTCGGCGCCGAGGGGTTCAAGGCTTGATCGAGATTTTCGCGTCATATAGTCCAACGGTATGGATAGCGCGTACAGTTGGTTGTCGATGAGGACAATGGTTGGATACTTGGCGTAGAATTCCTTGGGCCTGAGTGCTACTGGAATATTAACTTGTTTCAGATAGTTTAGACGCGAGAGAATGTTAGTCGCTCGATCCTTGCCAAGAAGTACAGAGATGCTGACCTTGCGGTACTGGGCTATAAACAAAGAGGATACAATCTCGGCATCGGTCAGGAAATCTGTGGCTAGCCAGATGCGTTTTGAGGCGGAGCCAAATTTTGCCAAGACTTCAGTCCGCAGGCTTGGAAAATCCGGAAACTCCTGCAAAGAGCGTTCATCGCTTGAGCCTTCCGATTTATGGGCGAATGAGAACGGGATAGCAAGAGTGAAAACGACGGCCGAAAGACGTTGAATCAACTTTGATATCAGCATGGTTTTAGCCTTTCCGCCGGATAATAAACGCACCGAAGCCGTCCATGTCATCCTGATTACCGGCAAAGATGAGCAGCACATTTTGTCTGGTGACATATTTTTTGAAATAGTCTGGAAGCCGTGATACTGGAGTGATCACGTCGAATTTATCCGGCATCTCAGCTTCAAGCCACTTCAAATGTTCTTCTGTTTCTTCGGGTTCGAAGCTGCAGACAGAATAAATAAGCTCGCCCCCAACTTTAATGATGCCGAAAGCATGTTTTATCAACTCGCGCTGTTTTTTTTGCAATTCAAGGATGCCAGCCTCAGTCTTTTGCCATTTTGCTTCCGGATGCCTACGGAGGACACCAAGCCCAGTACATGGGGCGTCGAGTAAAACACAATCAACGGGTGACGATGGCTGGTAATTTGCGAAATCATTCAATACCCAATCGATCCGCGCATGAGAGCCTAGTCGAGTAGCAGTTTCTTGTGCTCGTTGCATTTGCCGTTCGTTCTTCTCAACGGCTATCAGTTTTATGCGGTCTCCGCCCAGTTCAGCGATATGGGTCAATTTACCGCCCGGACCAGCTGCCGCGTCCACAACGGTTTGACCGGCTTCAAGTTTCAACAGATGGGGAATAAGTTGGGAGGCTTGATCTTGGAACGTATAAAAACCTTTGGCAAAGAGGCTTTCCGCTGATGTGTCAGGATGTTTTTTGAGGGAGATGCAACCTTTCAAACTGCCCTTTTCAGACTGTGTCTGTTCATCCCGGAGCAGGGATTCCTGAAGATCCTGCGGGAGGGTTTTTTGTGAATTTGTGCGGATATAGATGGGAGGCGGCTGGTTATTCGCCGCTAGCATGGCCTCCATACGTTCAAAATTAAAACGATTGTGCCATCGGCGGACTAGCCAGTCTGGATGGGAAAACTGTAAGGCTAGGTAGTCGACGGGCTTCGTTTTTTTGTCAGGTTTGGCGAAATACTCGGCCCGTCTTGCGATCTGCCGTAATATGCCGTTAACAAATGGTACTGCTGATGCCTCGCCTTTGGCTCGCACGTATTCGACGCTCTCATTGACCGCAGCACGATCAGGAATGCGGTCCATATAAAAAATTTGATAAGTGCCAAGGACCAGGGATGCCCTAACTTGTGGACTGACGGTTTTGAGATCGCGTTTTTTTGAAGTGTGCTGCAAGATCCAGTAAATTTTTTTGTACCATCGCAGGCCACCGTAAAGAATCTCTTTGGTGAGATTGCGATCAATTCGTTTTAGATCCTTCGGATTTTTTGCGTAGAGTTCCTCAAGGACTTCTTCAGGCTTGCGATTATTTTGCATCACTTCGACAAACGCGTCGAATGCGATCAGGCGGGAAATGGTGACTTTGAGACTCAAGGTGCTATGGGCTCCAAGGTGCTTTGTTTAGGATTAGTAATGGGGCGCCCATTTATACGAACGGTGACCCCACTCTATTGTATGAGATCCATTGCGGCGATGATAGATGGGCGAGGCATCTTAGCGGCAGGGTTTAATAAAATCAATAATTACATGGTGTTAAAATGCTTCATCAGTCTCTGGACGAAAACGATTGGGTGCCACTGAAAGGCCATCAATTAAACTTTTCCAGGCATTGGCGTGCTCGGGGAATGAGATACAAGCACTTTGTATAAATCGAAAGTCTTTTGCACCATGATCTCAGCGCCGCAAGCTTCTTGTGCCCATGTGTGGGCCTGGGCTGCCAAATTTGCGCGTTCCTCGGGGTTCTCAGCTAGACGTAAAAATGCCTCGCACAGGGCAGTGGGATCAGCTGGCGGGACCAAAATACCAGTTTTTCCATGTTGAATGAGTTCTGGGATTCCTTCGACAGAGCTACCAATGACAGTGGTTCTGGCAAACATGGCTTCAACAATCGTGCTACCGAGTCCTTCCGAAAGACTGGGGATGGCAAAGATATCGGCCCCCAACAAAAGTTCCGGGACATCTTTGCGAAATCCCATGAACGAGATGTGACCCGTTTCTGACAGCGATTTTGCCGCAACTTTGAGAGCCTCTTCAAGCTCACCTTCTCCGGCAATCAGTAGTCGGGCTTGAGGAAATAGCCTAACAAACTTTCGAAACGCCTCGATCAATATAAAAAGTCCTTTGTCGGGCACCAGGCGTGAGGCGGATAAAATAAAAAATTCGCCATTAGGTGCCACGCTATGGGTGCGAAGCAGTGTGGCTCGGGCGTTTGATTTATCTGATGGCGTGGCGGGGAAATTCTTTTTAGAGCTGCGGATGGTCGAGACTCTGTTGCTTTCGACCCCAGCACTCATGAGTACACCCTTAATATAATTCGAAACACAGACAAAGTGATTGACGACGGGGTCTAGAAACTTTTTTTGCGATAGCATGTTTGAACGTACCTTTGCAGGTATGCGGCGGTGAACAACTAGGATGATGTTGGGTAGGAAAATTCGTTTCAGCCAATAGGCGAACGTATGACTTTTCCCGCAATGCGCGTGAATGATTTGGATTTCGTTTTTTAAACAATAATTACGGATAGCCACTAACGACACGAGACCAGCCAAGAGATTTCGGCTGAGCGGAACATAGCCGCCCAGATCGGAACGTACCTTTGCGTATAATTTGCTGCCCTGTGGTGACGCGAGGTGATGCCTGAGGGAGAGATGCTTTGATTCGCGGATCAAAGTGCTAATTTGACTCTGTCCTCCGCCCCAAGTTAGGGCGCTGTCCATGTGCAGAATCTGAATTGATCTCTCCATTAAACCCTTCGTAGTGCCTGCTAGGAAAACCTAAGATTTATATGCACCTAAACGCAAATAACGGAGGCAGATTATCACCCGCCTCCGTTATTATTTTATCAGGACAAAGAAAAATCGTCATCTAGCCGTGGCAAGCACGACCTATTGAGGATTTAGCTGTTTGTTCCTTGCGCGCGCGTGAATGCTTCAGCAAACGCAGTTTTGGAGCCCGAAGCAGCGCCAATGTATTGTTTCAGCTCTTCACCGTCCAAGCCCTTGATCGCAGCCTTGCGGCTGAGGGAGAAACGACGCTCGTCGGCATCAGTGGCTAGAACCACAAATTCAACCTCGTCACCTTCTTTTACGGCGTCCTCAGTTTTTGCAACTTGACCGTCAGCAAGTTCGCTGATGTGAATCATGCCTTCAACTCCTGGTGCCAGCTCTACAAAAGCACCGAAGTCAGCAACTTTCGTCACTTTGCCTTTGCCCTTCGAACCTGCTGGGTGAGCTTTCGCAACTGCAAGCCAAGGATCATCGGTCAGCTGCTTAATGCCGAGTGAGAACTTTTCACCCTCGGTGTCGATGGAGAGAACTTTTGCCTCAACTTCATCACCTTTCTTGTAAAGATCGCTTGGATGCTTAATACGGTCAGTCCAGCTGATGTCGGAAATATGGATGAGGCCATCGATGCCGTCTTCAATTCCCACGAAAACCCCGAAGTCAGTGATGTTGCGAATCTTGCCACGAATAACGTCGCCGACTTGGTATTTCTCTTTAACGACTTCCCATGGGTTTGGTTCCATTTGTTTCATGCCAAGGCTGATGCGACGATTTTCAACGTCGATCGCCAGGATAACGACC
>JBAXLR010000013.1:0-30177 GCA_037134655.1 bacterium
AAGTTGCGCAAGTCAACAGGCTCGTGGAGCTCAATGTTTTAGAGCAAGTCAAAAACATTACAAAAACTAAAGTGGTGCAAAAGGCGTGGCATCTAGAAAAAAGACCGACTATCCATGGTTGGGTTTTCAATATGAGTGATGGCAAGTTGACTAATTTATATAAAGTAGAGCCAGGATCTCCTATCGAGGACATCTACTGCTATGACCCAGCTTCCCTTTAATAGTAAAGCTCTTTAGGCGGCGTTGCTGTTAGAGCTGATAATCGTTACGCCGGTATGTGAGCTTACTTGATTGCGGCCATTTTGCTTGGAGCTATAGAGTGCAGCATCAGCGCGGGCGATGGTCTCTTTGGACGATTCCTGACCGACTAATAGTTGAGCGACACCCAAGGAAATCGTCACGGGAATCACTGTCCCTTCAAACTCGAACTTGGTGTTCTCAATAGCCAGGCGCGCCTTCTCAGCAGCGACTTTGGCGCCCATCAAATCACTGGCGGGAAGAATGATCAAGAACTCCTCGCCACCGTATCGGCAAACGACGTCGGTCTTTCTGAAGCTTTTTGAGAGAGTTTGGGCGACTGTTTTGATCACGAAGTCGCCGGCCGGGTGTCCGTGTTTATCGTTGATCTTCTTGAAAAAGTCGATATCCCCCATAATGATCGACAGATTGCTGTGATCGTTATTTGGTGGGAGGGTGCTGATTCGGCCTTCTTCGGTTCTCATATACTCTTCAAAGTGCGTACGGTTAAAAAGACCAGTCAGCTGATCGGTGACCGACTTCGCAGCCTTATCCTTATATTTTCCTTGTAGCTGTGTTTCGGCGGTTACATCGCGCACTAGAACAAATGCGCCGATGATCTTGCCGTCTTCAATGAAGGGGAAATACCCAATTGTGATGAATAGATCTCCACCCTGGGTGGTGGATCCTTTGATGTCGTCAATTCTTGTTGGCGCAAGATTTTCGAGGATTTTTGCAGCAGGGACATGCCGTCCGGAGACGTCAAGAGTGAGTACATCGTCCAACGAGGAAACGCGCAATAATTGTTTTGAAGATAAACCCGTAAGCAGTGTAGCTGCTGGATTTGTTTTCAGGATCCTCCCACTGGCGTCCAATAGAAAATAAGCGTCCAGCATAGCTTTGCAGAAGTGCTCAAATGGTTTGAACGCTTGAAGTAGTTTGTTAGGCTGTTCGGTCATGGTGTTCCCCGGTTATCTCATATCATTTCGTTGCCCGTCAGTTCTCAACCCACGCGAAAAACTCTTCTTCAATCTCATCCATCTCGGTCGGCTTTCCACACTTGCTGCAGGCTACCTGTCCCCCGCCATCAGCGGCGGATGTCGGAAGGTTTTTACCCTGAACAAATATCTGACGCTGGGCATTGCCACAGCTGGGACAGGTGTACCCTGCATAGACTGATTGAATGGTGGCCTTGCCGCGGAAATTTGGGATCATATTGATCTGGCTGACAATATCAGGAGTGCATTCCTCGAAAACGATCTCGCGGCCTTTCTCAAGCTCACGCATGAATGTAATCCAAGCTCTAACACCGCAAGAGTTTACTGATGCGACTTCTTTGAAGTTGATGATGATATTTTTTCCAAGGGCAGACACAAGTTTTGGAAGATGGACTTCTGCGTCCTCATTGATCGGTCCGAAAATGGAGAGCTTTTCCCAATCCCCATTCCTAGCGATTTGTGTCGTAATACTCATAAAAACAAAACTCCCTGCAGTCTAAATCCTATAGATGAATAGATATTCTTAAGAGGATATCGGAGTTTGGCGTAGTAGCTTAAGTTGCGCCCTAAAAAACCCCCTAAGAACCTAGCGCATGGGCCGGTGACTTAGAGGGTTTTTGCGTCAATTTGTTATTTTTCCAAAATGCCCCAGGGCAGATGTTCCTTAGCTTTCGAGAAGGTAAGGATAGCCTTTTGCAAATTTCGAAAGTTTCTCCATGATCGGGCCACGAAGTTCGTCGGCAATATGCCCACGACTAGCGGCGGCGTCTACCTGCCGCTCATAAGCGGAGATGATTTCGCCCATGTCGTAGTTTCGACTGACGAGCAGTTCGTCAATGGGGTCACCTTGAGTTAACTTGGTGATTTCCCATTCGCCATCTGGATTCACGTGAACTTCAACTTCGTGAATTGCGCCAAATAGGTTGTGTTCGTTGGCAAGCGACTCCTGATAGGCTCCAACTAGGAAAAAACCGATATAGTACGGAGAATCACTGGGCGGATGTAATTCAAGAACAGTTTTGGTATCAGCACGGTCAATAAACGTCGTGAGGCAGCCGTCTGAGTCACAAGTGATATCAACGATCGTGGCTTTTAGGTTTGGCTTTTCGTCGTGCCGAGAAAGAGGCATGACGGGGAATAGTTGATTGATAGACCACGAGTCAGGGATCGATTGGAAAATGGAGAAGTTAGCCAGATATTTGGAAACCATCACTTTTTGGAGGTTTTCAAACTCTTCTTGCGGATGCCTTTCGAAACTTGAGAAATAGAGGGCTTTTCGACAAATTCGGTAGAAAAGCTCCTCTGCCACAGCTCGATCTTTGAGCTGCAGGTAACCGAGGTTGAAAAGCGTGAAAAGCTCTTCTTGGTAGACGATGGAGTCGTGGTAGTACTCCACGTAGTTCTTGCGATTCATATTGTTGACGATATAGCGCAGTTCATTCAGAGCCTTGTGTGCGCTTTGGTCAATGTGCTCAAGGTCAAGGATGTCATCAGCCTCGACATTGACGTCAGCTCCTTGGACTTCCCGGATGTTGGTCACAACGACGCTATGGTAGGCGGCGATCACACGGCCAGACTCGGTCACGATCGTAGGATGTGGAACGCCTTCATTGTCACACACTTCCATCAAAACGTAGACGGCATCGTTGGCGAACTCTTGCAGGCTGTAGTTGGCCGAGGACTCAAAACTTGTTTTGCTTCCGTCGTAGTCAACTCCGACGCCGCCACCAATGTTAAGGTAGCGCGGCTTAAAGCCGATTTTTATGACCTTTGAGTAAACCCGAGCTGCTTCCTTGAGAGCACCTTTGAAGCGTTTGATCTCGGTAATCTGGCTACCGATATGAAAGTGCAGCATCGCTAACTTGTCGGTGAGATTTGCTTTTTCAAGCATCTGTAGCGCATGAATCACTTCCGTCGTGGTGAGGCCGAATTTTGATTGCTCACCCGAACTTTTTTCCCATTTACCTGAACCCTTGGAGTAAAGGCGAACGCGTAGTCCGATCTCTGGACAATGCTTATACTTACTCGCGCGATCGATGATCATCTGCAGTTCATCTGGACCTTCAACAACCATGACCACGTTTTTACCCATGGATTTGGCCAAAAATCCCATTTCAATAAATTCGGAATCCTTGAAGCCATTGCAAACCATGAGGGCGTTGTCTTGGAGTTCGTAGCCGAGAGCGGCAATAAACTCAGTTTTACTGCCCACTTCGAGGCCGTAGTCGACTTTGCGGCCTGCACTTACAATCGCATCGATGAATTCCCGCCGTTGGTTGACCTTGAACGGAAACACCCCGACGTGGCGGCCTTTAAAGTTGTTGTCAGCAATGGCGTTCTTGAAAGAACTGTGCATTCTATCGAGCTGTCCCTCGATGATCTGAGGGAAGCGAATAATTAATGGCGCTGTCAGGCCTCTTTTTTTGACTTCTTCGATGACGTCAGGAAGGGAGACGCTGATGTGTTCTTCGCCGGTTGGGTTAGCGACAACGTGGCCTTGGTCATTGATACCAAAATAGCCTGCTCCCCATCCGTCGATGCCGTAAAGTTCTCGTGCTTCCTGAATTTGTCGAATGTTCATCGTTAAGGGCGTCCTCTACTCAGTCAATTAGTTAGTCTCAAAAACGATGCTTTGTTTTGAATTTTACTCATATGGCAAATGGGCGAAATTTCAAGTGCAAATTGCAGGTGGGCACGATAATAAAAGTTGGTAACTTCAGCGGATATTGATAGCCAGCGAGGTGGTGGAGTCGTGAAAATTTCCTCGGGTTGGAGCAAGGGCCTGAAAATACTGACACCAGCGGGACTGGACACCCGCCCCACCCGGGAGCGGATTCGGCAGTCAGCACTGAACATGCTCACGCCCTGGATTCCCGGAGCTAGGGTGTTAGATCTGTTTGCTGGTAGTGGTGCTGTGGGAATTGAGCTGGTCAGCCGCGGCGCCGCAGGTGCTGTATTTGTCGAAGTGGCAAGGCCTGCCCTGGAGTGCCTGCGCCATAACGCCAAAGAAGCAAAGAGCCGAGCTGACAAGCAAGACATCCACTTAAGGCCCTGGGCAGTGGAAGCAAAAGATGCACATGTTTTGATCAGCGCGAGTGAAAGATCGAGCTTTGATTTGATTTGGGCAGATCCGCCCTACGAGTTAGCAGAGAATTTTATGCGCCAGTGTGGCCTGCAGCTATCAAACACCTTGTCGCAGGGTGGTGTATTCTGCTTGGAGTCCGGCGCTGAAGCCGAGTCGTGGCTTTCTCAATGGGGTCAGGGAGTCGGCCTTGAAATGATAAAACAGCGCCCATATGGGGTTACGTTGATATCCATATGGAAGAAAAATTAATCATTTGAGACACTAAGGTCTCTAGGGCTGGTCGATGGGGCTTCTTTGAGTTTCCTGGCTAGACCGTTCATCAAGTCTTTGGGAGCACCTATGCCGTCGCGAGCTCTATACGCAGGAAGCTTTGATCCAATTACTCTTGGACATCTGGATCTGATCAAGCGCTCAGCCGCCATCTTTGATCACGTGGTTGTGGCGGTGGGCCATAATCCCGAAAAGCCAGGACTCTTTACCGTCGATGAACGCTTAAACATGATCAAAGATGCCTGCAAGGGGATAAGAAATCTGACCTTAGCTTCCTACTCCGGTTTGACGGCTGACTTTGCCCGTCGCCAAAAGTGTGGGGTCCTGGTCCGGGGGCTGCGTGACTCCAGAGATTTCTGCAGCGAGATGCAGATGGCACATATGAATCGTCGGCTTGATGCAAAGATTGAGACGATATTTTTTCCAGGTCTTCAGGAGTTTTCTAACGTCAGTTCTAGTCTGATGAAGGAAGTTGTCAGCCTTGGCGGTGATATTTCTGGGCTTGTTCCTCCTATGGTTGAAAAGGCATTGCGAAAGAAATTCAAGGGATGACCACTCGTTTTGAGACTTTGTCGGCCCGCATGGGACGACGATTTCAAAATCACTTGCAACGAGCGAGCGCAGTAGCCGTCTTAAGTCTTTGGCTGAGCTCAACCGTTGCCGATGCTGCTGTGATCAAGAGTGTGACTCTCGGCCCAGTCTTTGCCGTTCGGGGTGATCTGGTAACCATGGCAGTTGAGCCAAGTACACCGGATGCCAAAGTGGAGTGGTGGCATGCTGGAGATGTCATCTGTGAAAGCTCGCGATGTGAATTTGATACCAGCGAGTTTTCACCCGGTGAATACGTCTACCATGCCGTAGTAAAAAACCCGTCAGGGGTGGAAATAGCTGAGATCTCTATTTCCACTGAGGGTGCTCCGCCACTCTATAAGCCCAAAAAACTCAATCAATTAAAAACAGGGCCAAATAAGCGGGCAAGCTTTGTCGAAACTGGAAAATGGCTCATGATCCCACGCCAGGGATTTATCAGTACTCCCAAGCGGGTAGCATCGAGGAAAACTACGGTCATAGACTTTGCTGAAAAACCTATGGGGGATCATCGCTACCAAGTTAGTCGCGATGGTCTAGTTATCCTACAGCGTGTCGGTCATCAGGAAGCATGGATTATGTTGGGAGGAAGCATATTCAAATTCGAGCAAGATCGAGTTTCGATTGTTTCCGGGACTGCGGTGTGGCGCAAGGCGCTAATGAGCGCGGACGGCAGCCAAATGGCAAAAGTTTTTGGACTCGGTGTTGAGGCACAATCTGGGCAATTGCTATTGGCCAGCTCCAAAGGCGTTGACGAAAGCTCAAATCGGCCACGGTTGCAAAATCTCCAAGGTCCCTCCCTACGTGTGCAATGCCCCGGCGAGAAGGATGTCCAATTACTGGAAAAAACTCAGATCGATTTGGTCGAATCAATTCGCTGCCGTCTTACGACACCAGAAGCTTGGGACGGGGTAGAGCCCCTTCTGTCAAAAACTTTCCCGTGGTGGACCCATGATCTTGAAAAATCGTCAATGGATCGATGGCGCATGGAGGCCAGCGCCTTTAATTTATTCGCCAAAGGTGATCCTTTGACGGAAAACAGCATCAATGAGGCCTTTGCCTCTGGCCGCTGTGCCGATGTTTTGGATCTTTCAAGTCGTTTTGTCGCGCCATCAAGTGATGTCACCCTCATGCGCGCCCGCTGCCAATTCACATTTGGTATGCGAAAAGAATCAATGAAAAATCTGAAACTACTGGAATTAAAAAAGTTCAATCCACCCATGGTCGCTTTTTTAATGGCACGTCTTCATCATCAATCAGATGAATTGAAAAGAGCCCTCGACTGGTACAAAGAGGCCAATGCTAGGGGTTTTGATGATCGGCCAAATTTAGCGCGCTATGCGGTAGCCGCAGCACGTGATGCGGGGATGGCACGCGAACAGCTTGCGTGGCTTGATACGGTAGCCTTGACCGAAAATGACCAAACTAAAGTGCCGACTGCTGTTCAAAACGCCAGTCAATGGCGGGACAGACGTCCCATGGGAGCTTCGCTAGAGGTCGCTACGCTGATGGATAGTCAGGCTGTGCCTGTTAATTCCAAAGAAATTTCTCCAATGCCGAATAATATGAAGGCAAGCCGTGCGGTGGTAGCGTCTATCGACGGTGAGTGGTGGTTCAACCGGCCAGTGGCTAAAAATGCCAGTGTTTTATTTGGCGGTAATCACTTTGTGCGGTTTCCAACGGGAGTTCGCCAGTTGCCCTATGCCGTTGGGAAACATGATTTAAGACTCGGTCTAGAGGTTGACGGTCGCAAGCAGGTTAGCGAAGCGCAGGAAGCACCCCAAGGTTGGACGCTGACGCCCTCTGCAGTCTTGGGCGTGGGCATGCTTGGATCTTTCCGAGTTCGGGAGCGTTTTGGTTGGGAAATGAAGGCGTCCTACCACCAAGATAAAGTTTATTCCGTGACATTCAAGAGTGATAAGTATCTCGACCCGGCCCCTGGTGGTGTCGACATGGTGGATATTGATCTTTATCGTCTGACTGTACCGGGTGACTTCAGCCATATTGACAACGTACTGCACGGCGAGATTGCCGGATCAAGTCAGCAACTTTCATGGTCTGTCGGTCTTGACGTGGGGCGTATCGACTACCGCCTGCCTGAGTCCATTGGTTTTGATCATGATCTAGCTCGGCTGAGTTTTAGCCTGAGTTACCGCATGTCACCTGCTGTTTTGTTTGAGTTCAGTCCCAAGTACACATCACGAAACTATTATAATGTCAGTGATCATGAGACATGTGTCGAGCTGGAGTCTGCCATGGGTTGGCGACCAATTCCGCTTTGGATGGGCAAAATTCTAATGGGTTATGAAAATAGACGAGTTTCGAATGACCCAGTCAGTTCATGGACAAGACAAATTTACGGCGTGTCAGTTTTGACCGATATCTGATTGATTTTAAACCAGACAAGAAGTGTTGAATTTGCCTTCGTATTGTCTCGCCTCCGAAACCAGGGGCCTATGATTGGCAACTCAGAAAACCAAAACTGACTTTTCTCAAAACTGATCATTGACGAGAGGTTGATGATTGCTGCAAGAGTTTCCTTTTCTAGGGCCGTGCTGATCATGGACTGAACATCGGTCAAACTATAGCTTCCTTGCCCCTTAGACGGCGTGCGTAGGGCTACATAAAAAGGTATTTTCAAGAGAGTACTTGCCAAGGGGATAATCTTTAGTTTTACGTCCAAGCCGTGTGTTTTCCATGCAGTGCTAGCTCGCCCGTCACTGGTGATCCCGGTGATCTCATCTTCGCCACCGGTTCTTATAAGTATTTCATTGCATGCTTTTGATAAGACAACGGGGCTTGCGATGATTTGCCGCTGGTGTGCGTTTTTGTAAGGTTCTGATTGTATTCCCACCGATAAATCAAAGTGATCTCGAGTCAGATTAATCTTCGCTGCCGGTTCAAAGCCAACGTCTTGTTTGTTCGAGTTATCCATAAGTTCAACTGAAATCTTAATAACATAGGCATGGCCATCGTCGATCTCTACACAAGTGTCCTGTACGTCATGGTTTTTTTCCCGCAGGCGCTCCTTTGATGAGATGCTCCGTAGTTGGCGTGGACTAACATTGATTAGAAAATTTTGCTCTTCGCCTGTTCTAAGTCTTGCCGTAATTTTTACGGCTCCCGCGCGAAGGCCGGAAACAAGCCAATGATTGCCGTGATCATGCGTTAGAGTGATATGGCCTTTTTGTGATACGAAGATTTGCGAGCTTTCTGGGATCTCAATAGATCTAGTTTCACCTGTTTTGATATCTATAATTTTGTTGGCGCCAAACAGGGTGTTTGGGGCGCAAATAAGTAAAAGCGTCACCAGAGAGAGGCGTCTCATGGGTTTGATCCATATTCTACCGTTGCCACTTGTCCGCAGTCGGGAAGGTGGTCTTGATTCGATGGTTTGATGACCCAAGCTTGTCCTGATTGCAAGTCGGCAAGAAAAGGTGAGATGTTTGGCAGTTGCTTGAGATCGCCAAAAATCTGTAGAAACTTAATGCCCTGCCGAGTCTGTAGATTTGCAGGCTTAGTGATGCACGGACCATTGAGAGCACTGTTAAAGCGGTGATGAATCCATAAGTCAGTTTTTTTTCCGAAGTTAGAGACGTCGGTTGAGCTGTCTTTGGTTGCCTTCAACGTAATCGTAAAGCCGGGCCGTTCTTTGGTGTTTTGACCGGTTGTCTCTGTTGTCCTCATGCACCACATGGCAAGCAAAAATCCACCTAAAATAGCACCCAAGTGGGTCAAAGCTAAACGCGGGATAATTTCCAAGTTCATGGTTTCAAGATACTCCTAGATCGATGGACTAGTTTGATAAGATATTTATGGCCCAAACTTTCCTCATTTGGACTTGGGGTGTTGATGCTTGGCGATATGCAGTGTTGTTTCTCTCCCGCGAAATTTATTTGGGAGAAGTGAAAATTAAGTAGCTCCTCCGCTAGATCTGGGCAGTCGAACATTTTTGATGTGTAGCCCAACGACGCAAGGGCATTTACTTGGCCGCTCAAAGTGACAGCTGTTAGTGCAAAAGACCAAATAATTGTTACCGAGGCGAATGTGGTTATGGCTAATTCCATTCGGAGTTTTTATTTCTCCTATAGTAATCGGTAAGAGTAATTGGGAGAGTTCTTACTGGTGTGGCTTTCATTCCTAAAGTAAAGGACGGCTGCAGGCTTTGTGTTGGCCCGTTCGACGCAGTGATTTTGCGTGAGGATGAAAGTGTCTTGATTTCGCTGTTTCAGGGCGTTTTCTATAAAGCTTAATGTGAGTTGGAACTCGTCCTTCGAGATCTGCTGCTTGCGGACGGCATTTCGAGCAAAGGTCTCAAAGTTCTTAATGGCCGCTAGAGCTCGGCCGCAGGCGTGGAGCTGATACTCTCGGTTAGCACTGGCGCTGATTTCATCGACGTATTTTTTAGAAGTGATCAGACAAAAACAGTTAACGCCAATTAAAAAAAACAAAGTGAAACTCAGCGTAAAAAAATTGCCTTGCATTTGGCGTCCTTTTGCAAGCCTTCGTGTGCCGATAAGGTGCAGTAAGGATCTATTGCAAAGTTGATGCTGACGTCCAGCGACAGGTGTTGCTCGGTGCCTTGGCTCAGTTTTCTTCCATGGCTAGAATCACATCTTTGACGATGTCTTCGCCAAATCGTCCCTGCAACTGATCACGGACGCCGTTAAAGAGCGTTATCTGAGAGGAGGGACAGCCTTTGCAGCCACCGCCAAGTCGAACATGTGCTACACCGGTTTCAAAGGCCTCCAGTCTTGCATAACCAGAGTGAAAGGCCAGAGATTCAGATACCGGTCCCTCAAGAAACTGCGCCACAGCTGCCGCTAAGCCGGTGAAGCGGCTACTGGTTGGAGGGGCTTCGAAGGTGCCGTCATCTTTTAGGCCAAGTTCCTTCTTCATGAGGTCTTGTGCTTCCTGCATGGTCGCCCCTTCGGTTTTCTTTCCAGACGGAACGTGGTGTGCCAGCCATTTACCATCGGCGTTTTTCGAAATGACTACGCTAAAAAGATCTTTCATCATGGGTGCTACTCCAAATTGGGGTTGGCGCCAGAAATAGTCGAATTAGCGTAGATTTCTGATTAAGTTTCTACGGCCTTATCTATACGTCCATTGCAAAAAACTATATCTAAAAATATACTCGCTACCGAAGAGTTAGTGCAATGGAGAAAGGCGTTTGGCCTTTAAATTGGGAGTTTAGAATCTATGCCACAAAAATCCCCAGGCGAAAGGGAATTACAGGCCATCAGCGGAAAGCTTGAAGAGCTCATGCAAGTCGTTATGCAGCAGTTTGTTGGTCTGAAAAGAGGGCTCGACGGCGCAGACTTCCCACTGCTGAAGTCCATCATTGCTGGTGATGAGAGAGTTGATGCCATCGAGATCGACATTGATGATCTATCCATGATTTTTGTTGCCAATCGAGCGCCCATGGGGGCTAGCCTGAGATTTATGTTTGGAGCTATTGACGTGGCTGCAGCATTGGAAAGAATCGGCGACTGCATTGAATATGTTGCGAGGCACGTCATTGACACCCAAGAGTTGCGCGTGGATTTTCCGGAAGGCTGGCATTTGCTGCAGGACGTGACGACAAAATCTTTTATGGTTTTTGAACGAGCCATGACGTCAGTTAGTAACCGCGACCCTAAACTCGCGAAAACAGTTCCTGCAATGGACGACGTGGTCGACGCACTACAGGACCAAGCTTATAAAATGGTTATCGAGAAGGTGCGAGCAGGCGGCCTTGATGTCGAGATGGGGATTCATTTGATTTTGATGGTCAATAAGCTTGAAAGTATCGCTGATATTGCCTGTCATGTAGCCCAGACGGTCGTTTACATCGTGGATGATGAGCGGATCAGGCATCAATCAGATGCTACGAGCTAGGGAGCTGCTCGTTCATTTTGCCAACGAGTTGCTCCATCTCGAGTTTGTAAGCATGAAGCTCCTGGCGTATTTTAGCCGAAATTTCAGACGTACTTATTGCTAGTATTTGCACCGCCAAAATCCCTGCGTTCCATCCATTACCAATCGCTACGGTGGCCACCGGAACACCCTTAGGCATTTGGACTACTGACCACATAGCATCTTCTCCCTGCATCGCTCCAACAGGACAAGGGACTCCGATGACAGGCAACGTCGTATTGGCAGCAATCATTCCCGGTAGGTGGGCCGCCCCGCCTGCTCCAGCGATAATGACCGCAAGGCCGCGAGACTGGGCCATGGCTGCATACGATGTCATGGCGACTGGAGTGCGGTGGGCTGAAATAACTTTAGTTTCAAAAGGGATGCCAAATTTTTTCAGGGCCAGTCTTGCGTCTTCCATCCATTTGAGATCAGTGTCACTTCCCATCACGATACCAACAAGGGGCTTTTCTTGTGGTTTGGCTCGCCTAGGTCTCTGGGTGGCTTTCTTATGCTGGGTCGATGTGGGTTTCCTGGTTCTCAAAAATCTTTCTCCGATCTTGACTCAAAGGTTCGAAAAAACTCGTTTTTGTTCCTCTTGCCATCGTCCATAAGTATTATGAATTGAGCTTAATGCGTCACCCTTATCGTTAGCCTGGTGACAGATGGCTGTGATGTGTCCAAGTTTTCGTCCAGGTGATACCCCTCGTTTACCGTACCAATGGACATGGGAGAGTGCGCCGGCTATCGGAGCTGATACGCATTCTTTTGAGGTCACTTCAGGAATTCCAAGGACATTCTGCATCACGAAAAAAGGCGCCGTTTCAGTGCTTCCTAGGGGGAGACTTAAGACGGCGCGCCAGTGGTTTTCAAATTGCGATGAACAGCCTGCATCTAATGTGTAGTGGCCGCTGTTGTGCACTCTCGGCGCTATTTCGTTGACCAGTAGGCGGCCATCGAGTGTCTCAAAGAACTCAACGGCCATCACGCCAACCAGTGCAAGGTGGCTAGCGATCTTTGCACAGTAATTCTGAGCCATTGATTCAATATCAGGCGTGACACCAAGGTTGATGGCAGGTCCTGTGACGCGATCACAGATACCATTACGTTGTTCGCTTATCACTAAAGGCCAGGTTTTGACGTCACCGTCTTTGGAACGCACGGCGACCATGGCGAGCTCTCGTTTAAAGTCGACCTTGTCTTCAGCGTAAACCGGTATTTTTCGCTTCTTGGCACCAATCAAAAATTCATCTGCCCGTTCAAGATCTGCTGGTCCTTGAGCGTTCAAAACCAGGACGCCCTTGCCGTCGTAGCCTAGTTTTGCAAATTTGATGACGACTTTCTTGGTTCCGTTTTCAGTTAATTGCCTGATCCATTCAAATTCATCGGCAATGGATTTTTCGTAGAGCCTTGAAGTAGGGATTCCCAGATGATTCAAAAGCTTTTTTTGTTCGAGCTTGTTCTGCAAAACGCGAATGCAACTTAGTGGTGGATTCACTTTATCAGCCAAGCCCGTAGCTTCGATGGCATCGCAGTCAACGAACTCACTCTCGATTACGGCGCCGTCAACTTGGCTTAAAATTGCGTGTAGGTCGTCTCTGCTGTCTACGTGTCCGCGAACAATAAGCGGAGATACTTGCCCGGCTGAGCTGGAAGGGTCACCGGTCAAGACGACGGGCCTGACTCCTAAAGGGTAGGCGGCCAATGCCAGCATGCGAGCCAGTTGGCCATCACCCAAAATACCCCATCTCTGTTGTTGTGTGATGTCTGGAGTCAACGGGTAGTCCTTATGTGATGTGGCAGAGGCCTCCGCCGGCAGTCTTATGAGGCATTTTTAGGGAAATCGGGGGTGAATGTCCAGAGGTCTTGGTGTAACATATGGATCTTCTCGAAATTTTTACCGTAAGGACCCGAAACGTCATGGCCCTCCCGCAATCGGTTGAAGCGCTGATTAATGAGCGAACTGGTAAGTATTTTGTAGTCTTGGAGTGGGGCGGGTCTGACGACGGTAAGATTAAAGTGATCAATCCAAATGGCGATGTCTTGGATGTTCCTTCACTTATTTTCAAAGTGGATGATCCGCGTACCGTTGAGCAGTCCAAATTTTCTGAGGTTTTTTCGCCTTCCCAAATCGCAAAACTTGAGACCTGGCAGTCCGACCAATACGCCGTCGCAGAGCGTCAGCGACTGCAGCGTGCGGCGCGCGTTAGTCAAACATCCTCAAGTAAACCCTCAGCCCCCCGTCCGCGGGCGGGATCTAGTAGAACTGAGGGATTGATTGACCGCAAACAGTCGTCGGCCAGCCGCCGTCCGACGGTGCAGTGGTCGGCTGATACGTTGGTTTTTTATCGCCACAAAATCGAAAATCTAAAGCCGAATGATGTGTTTGCTATCGTTATTGAGGGGCGCGGGACACTACAGATGACAAAGGCAGAGTTTCAACGCAACTTCAACAACATCATCATGAGTCCTGAGTATCGAACGCAAGGGATCTATCGTTATCAAGAGATTCCTGACGAAGCGTTGCCGTTTATTAAATGAAACGAGACGGCATTGATTGGATGATTTTTCCGTCAATTAGAATTCGTCGCAGGTTTGACCGCGATGGATAGTCCTAGAGCCACGACCAAAAGCCCAGCTGCAGTGAAAAAGGGTAGGCCGGGATTCACTTCAAAAAACACTCCGCTTAAAGCCGGGCCAAGCACTCGACCCAGTGCTGACATGCTTTGATTGAGTCCTAAGATTCCGCCCTGTTGGTCTGCTGGGACCGAACGCGAGACGAGGCTTGATTGTGATGGGTTGTAAATGCCTGTTCCGATCGCAAGAAACACTGCCAGAATCAGCATATGACCGTAAATACCAGTTTTTACGACCACAGGGATAAGTCCAATGGACACTAGCATGAAAAGAAGGCCAACTTTAAAAAGCTTTTGTTCGCCAAAACGTTTGGTAAGTTTTCCGATCAGTCCGCCTTGGACGATGACGGCAGTTATGCCAACGGCCACAAGAAACCAAGCCGTAAGTTTTGCGGCCTCGGCAATATGTTCTGGGGTTTCGCGGCCAACACTTGGCAAATAAGCCCTCTCCATGAGTAGGCCGACGATCACCTCAAACATGGAAAAAGCAAAAGTCCCAAGAAAGCTTATTTGAAGAATCACCCCAACGTTTGGCATAGTGACGGCCTTGAGTAGGGTTACAAGTGAAAATGTACGCCGATGCTGTGCCGCATGATCCGTGTTCTCTCGCCTGGTCTCAGGCAAGAGGAAATAGGCGACAAAAAAGTTTAATGCAGCCAAACCGGCAGCAACCAGGGCCGGAGCTTGCGGACTGTATTGACCAGCAAATCCGCCGATGGCTGGTCCGAGTAGAAAGCCTAGCCCGAACGCGGCACCGATGAGGCCCATGCCTTTGGCCCTGTTTTCGGGAGTGGTAACATCTGCAATGATGGCTTGCGCTGTCCCTATATTGGCGTTGCCAAAGCCAGCCAGGAGTCTTGCCGCAAAAATTGTAAAAATGGTTGAGGACAGGCCAAAAATCAAATGCCCTGCAAAACTTGCGGCAACTGAAATCAGGATTACCGGTCTTCGACCAATGCGGTCAGAGAGGCGACCCCAAAATGGGGCAAAAAGAAACTGCATCAGCGAATAAGAGGCCGACAAAAGGGCGATGGTTGCCGGTCCTGCTCCTAGGCTTTGGACATAAAAGCTGTTAACCGGAATGACAATACCGAAGCCAAGCAGGTCCAAAAATATCGTAAAAAAAGCGATAACCATTGGACTAATATGATTTTTTTGCTTCATGGCTGGGCATTTTCCTGTGGAATATTTTGCAGCGGTATGTCAAAAGCTATCACCTTCGGCAAAGGCTTGCAATTGCTGGTCAAGACGGCAAAAAGCCGAAGCTGTTTGAACAAGTTATTGAGTTAAAAATGAGCAACCCAATTGTAGACAAAGAAATAGCCAAACGTAGAACGTTTGCAATCATCTCCCACCCTGACGCTGGTAAAACAACGACCACGGAAAAGCTGCTGCTCTATGGTGGCGCCATCCAGATGGCGGGTACTGTTAAGGCAAAGCGGGGCAAGAAATTCGCGACCTCCGACTGGATGGAGCTTGAGAAGCAACGCGGCATTTCCGTCACTAGCTCGGTGATGAATTTTGGCTATGACGGCTGTGAGATCAATTTAATCGATACGCCTGGTCACCAGGATTTCTCTGAAGATACTTATCGAACACTAACGGCCGTGGATTCGGCCGTCATGCTGATCGATGCTGCCAATGGTGTGGAAAGCCAAACCAAAAAGTTATTTGAGGTTTGTGCGTTGCGAAAGACGCCAATAATCGCATTTATCAATAAAATGGATAGGGAAGGTCGGGAGCCATTTGAGCTCATCGACGAGATTGAAAAAGTGCTTGGTATTCAATGCTATCCCGCCACTTGGCCCATTGGCATGGGGCCTGGTTTCCGCGGTGTTTATGATCGCTTCAAAAAGACCCTCTTAGTTTTTGAAAAAGGGGCTGACCGGGCTCGCCCCGTAGCTCTTAAAGGTATGGGGGTTGATGACCCTGAACTTGAAAAAGAGATCGGCGTCGAGGAAGCTCGACAGCTTCGCGATGAGATTGAAATGCTTGAAGGAGCGGGCGAACTGTTTGACCGAGAAAAGTACCTGAGAGGTGAGCTATGTCCGGTCTACTTTGGCTCAGCGATGAATAATTTTGGAATTCAAACCTTGCTCGAAGCTCTGATTGAAATTGCCCCAAAACCTTTGGCGCGCCCCACTCGCTCGCGACCTGTAGAACCAAACGAATCCAAGTTCTCGGGCTTTATTTTTAAAATTCAGGCCAACATGGACCCGTCTCACCGCGACCGTGTGGCATTTATGCGGATAGTCTCCGGTAAGTTTCAGCGTGGAATGAAGGCCTGGCATGTGCGAATGAAACGCGAGTTTCGCCTGGCTAGACCCACCCAGTTCATGGCTCAAGACCGGTCATTAGTTGAAGAAGCTTTTGCGGGAGATATTGTTGGTATTCACGATCCTGGTATCTTTAAAATTGGTGACACGCTTACAGAGGGTGAACCATTAATTTATACTGGGATTCCCGTATTCTCGCCTGAAAACTTCGTTCGTGTTCAGTTGAAAGATCCGCTCAAGAGTAAGCAGCTCAATAAAGCCCTGGATCAGCTCTCGGCAGAAGCTGCGGTTCAGGTCTTAAGACATTTAAATAGTAATGACCTTTGGCTTGGCGTAGTTGGTATCCTACAGTTCGACGTGGTGAAGTACCGCGTCGAAAATGAATACGGCGTTCGCGTTGACTTTCAACAGTTACCGTACTCAGTTGCGCGCTGGATTCACTGTGATGACGAGAAAGTTCTCCACCAGTTTACCCAGGAGCAAAGCCAATTTATCTGCCGTGACCAACGCGGTGATCTGGTCGTTTTACTTGAGCAAATCTGGCGGATGAAAGTCCTGAATGAGCGCTATCCGAAGGTGACCTACACCTCAACTAGTGAAAACTTGAGTGACGCTGAGATTGTCTCGTGAGTTCCGACCGCAGTCCTGCTGTATTCGTAAGTCACGGAGCACCAACTGAGTTGATGCAAAAAGGTCCTTGGCAGCTAACCATGGAATCTATCGGTCGTGAGATCTCGCCACTGGCCGTCATTGTCATGTCGGCTCATTACCGCAGTGCTGCGGGATTTGCGGTAGGTTATTGTCCAAAGTTTCAAACAATCCATGATTTTTCTGGATTCCCAGACGAACTGAATCAGTTTCAATACCCTGCTATGGGTCATCAAGATTTCGCCGAGCGCTGTGTGGATCTTCTCCACGGCGCATCCATGGATTCGAAGATTGAAACAACGAGAGGTCTTGATCACGGGGTCTACGTGCCTCTTCATCACATGTGGCCAAAACATAATATTCCTGTCATTCCAATCGCGATTTCTTCCAAAGCCACGCCCCATGAAGTCTTTAGATGCGGTGAAATCTTGGCCCCCTTGCGCAATGAAGGTGTCATGATCTTGGGAAGTGGTGGGATGGTGCATAACCTTGGCAAACTCGCTTGGGAACATCCAACTTTGTCGGCACCCGAGGCTTGGGCTACCCGGTTTCAAGACTGGGTTTTAAATGTTTTACGGATCCGGGATTTTGAAAGTTTGTGTGAGTTTAAGGAACGCGGCCCAGACGCACCGACAGCCCACCCGACATGGGAGCATTTTGCGCCGTTGCTATTTGCGGCAGGAGCCGCCAGTGCCTGGGGCGAGGATCTGGTAGAGCTATATTCCGGCTGGACATACGGAAGCCTCAGTATGGCGACAGTCGGCTTTGGTAAAATATTTCGAGATGCTTGATAAATGCATTACATGTGGGATTTAGTTCTATGACCAAAAATAGTATTTACAATCTTGCTCCAAAAAAACGTCATGCGGTTATTGGCATGTTGCATGTGCCGGCCTTGCCGGGCGCGCCACTGGCAAGCAGTGAATTTTCAAAAATAAAAGACTTCGTCGTCAAAGACGCGAAAGCACTTAGAGAAGGTGGCGTTGATTGTCTAATGATGGAAAATTTTGGTGACGTGCCGTTTTTCCCCGGTCGAGTGCCAGCCCATGTGGTGGCCATGCTGACGGCCGTGGCTTGCGAGGTGCGAGCGAGCGTAAACTTGCCTTTAGGTATTAATGTGCTTAGAAATGATGGGCTGAGCGCTTTGGCCGTTGCTGTGGCGTCAGGTGCTGATTTTATACGGGTCAATGTGTTGACGGGGGCGAGGGTTACAGATCAAGGTGTCATTCAAGGCATTGCCCATGACTTGCTACGTTACCGATCTGAAATAAATGCCAACCATATTAAAATTCTTGCAGATATTGATGTGAAGCACTCAGCGCCGCTAGCTCCGAGGCCACTTAAAGATGAAGTGGAAGACACGATCAAAAGGGCTCTTGCAGATGCTGTCATCGTTTCGGGTGCAGGCACAGGTAAACCAATTAACGCACAGACACTAGCCGATGTTGTAGCTGCTGCTGGTGACACGCCAGTGATACTGGGTAGCGGGGTGAATGCATCTAATATTAGTGATTTTAAATCACAGGCTTGGGGATTTATTGTGGGTACATCTTTGAAAAAGGATGGACTTGTAGAGAACCCTGTCGATGTAAAACGCGTCAAAGAGTTGATGAAGGTTTTGGATTAAAGCGAGCTAAGAAACGATTTAAAATGGTGCTTTGTTCGCAAGAGATATTTGGCAGTCACCCATCCACTCGGCAAGTTTTGAATACTCATCTTGCGCTTCTTTAAGAAAAGCGCCTCTGCGTGTAGCAAGAATCAAAGTATTTTTTGGCGTCGCGTGACTCATGGTAAATTCAGTTGTGGTGACCTCATAGCCGTGGCCTCGCAAAATCAGAACTCTTGCAAGGTCAGTAAAATGCGCTGCAAGTTCGCGCCGAAGATGCGGATTTTTGAACGCTGGCTTTAGGGCGTGAGGGAGATTTTGATCCCCGAGGTCCTTCCATTGCTTTGCAAGTTCTGCCTGGCAGCACGGAGCGACCGCTATTAAGTCAGCCTGCAGTTTGATGCCTAGAGCGATCGTGTCATCAGTAGCGGTGTCGCAGGCGTGAAGGGCGACCACAGCGTGTGGACGAGATTTTTTGGGTTCCTCGTCGACGGATTCACCCAGATCCTTCAGGAGAGCTGACCAATTTATTTCTCCGATGGTTGATTGTGCGAACTGGACGATACCTGAATAGTCTAAACTCTCGGCCGATGTCTTGTTCTTGGCGATCAGGTTTGCGCTTGAGTCCACTCCGACTAGCAGGGCGTCATGCCGCCAGAGTTCCTTGTAGGCCCAAGCTAGGATAAAGGTTAAAAAGGAGCTTCCACACCCTGCGTCAAGGATACGAACTTTCTTATGTCGTCCGTTGAGATCCTCCAGGGCTGGCCGAAACAGGGCAAGTAAATGATTGATTTGGATGAACTTTCTAGTGCTGTCAGCTGACATTGAGCCATCACTGTTGAGCAGGCCTAGAGTCCTGAGAAGCAGGGGTGCGTTCGTAGGCAGAACGTGATACTTGTGCTGGCCAACAAGCTTCGTCAGACGCTCTTTGGTCCAATGGGCCAGGCAGCGATCGGCGAAGTCTGCGTTTGGATTTTTGTTAGCAGAAGGTTTCATTAAATGCAGACCCTGGTATTTCCAAATAATTTACGCGATGAACAGCAGCGTTTACTGAAAAAACTTGGCGTCGATTCCGGTGATCACAAATCACTCGCCGCCGCAGTCAAACGGTTGTCTGACTTCTATGTTAAGCATCCAGAAAAGTCCACTCCTTGGCATGAAAACTGGGCCCAAGTTGCATATTTGATCTACTATCTGCCACTTAATTGGTGGCGGGCTTGTGGTGTTTTGAGGCGCGGGCAACAACTTAATTTTTTTGATGGATTTGATCACTACATCGACTTTGGCAGTGGTCTTGGCAGTGTGTCCCACGCGTTTGACGCGTTGGGTCTCCGGTTTAAATCCAGTTTATGCCTAGAGCAGTCACCTGAGGCTGTTTCAGTCCACAGTGAATTGGCTAAGGCCTCCCTAACGCCCTTATCTTGGCAGAGTGCGGTATCTACAACGCAGATAAAGCCCATGACGCTGGCTATTTTTTCCTATTCGTTCACTGAGCTCGAGCATCTTCCAAGCTGGGTAAACAACTGCGATGGTCTCATGATGATTGAGCCTTCGACCAAAGATGACGCAAGACGCCTTCAAGCATTAAGATTAGAGCTTATGGATCATGGTTGGTTTGTCTGGGGGCCTTGCACCCACACGGAAGCTTGCCCCATGCTACTAGCCGGGGAGCGCGACTGGTGCCATGATCGTTTTACTTGGCGTCAGCCAGCTTGGCTTAAGGCCATAGAAGATCATCTACCGATGAAAAACGGGACGTTACCATGTGCTTGGATGATGTTCAAAAAAATACCTCCAAACCATCAGGCTGTTCCTTTGGCTAGAGTAACGGGTGATTTACTGGAATACAAAGGCTATGCAAAACAGCTCGTATGCCGCGGATCGTCCCGTGAGTTTTTGTCCTGGCAAAAAAAGATTTTTAAGCGTTACCCAGAAGTTGCACGCGGCGACCTTGTGCGGATCAACCAAGATGTGCTGACCAAAGGCGATGAACTTCGCCTCTCAAGTGAAGAGGATTTGCTTGTTTTAAAATGAGAGTCCATGGTTTTTCATGTTGAGTTTAGTGTCTTAATCCGCGTAACCTATAGATCACACTGCGATAGTTAGAAAGACGTCAAAATGAGTGAAGTCAATTTTTCAAAGAATTCTATTACCAAGCTTTTTGGGATCCGTGCGCCCATCATCCAGGCTGGAATGGTTTGGGTTTCTGGAGGCAAGCTTGCCGCTGCGGCCGCCAATGCAGGTGCTTTGGGGTTGATTGGTGCTGGATCCATGAAACCTGATCTTCTCAAGCAACACATTCTAAAAGCTAAATCTCTGACCAATAATCCAATCGGGGTGAATCTTCCCCTTTTGTATCAGGGGATTGAGGAGCAAATTGGCGTATGTTTAGAGTTGGGTATCAAGATTTTTTTCACATCAGCGGGCAGTCCTAAGAAATATACACCCATGCTCAAATCACATGATTGTACGGTCGTCCATGTGACGTCTACGCCAGATCTGGCAAAAAAATGTGAAGATGCTGGCGTTGATGCGGTTGTCGCGGAAGGGTTTGAAGCGGGTGGGCACAATGGCCGCGATGAAATCACAACGCTAGTGCTGATCCCGCAAGTGGTTGATGCTGTGAAGATTCCTGTGATTGCGGCCGGCGGTATTGCTGACGGCAGGCAGATGGCAGCTGCCATGATGCTTGGAGCATCAGGCGTTCAAATTGGCAGTCGATTTGCCGCGACAATCGAGAGTTCTGCCCATGAAAACTTCAAGCAAGCGATCATCTCTGCGTCGCCAACAGCGACGATGCTCAGCATGAAAAAAACGGTTCCGGTCCGTCTTTTAAAGAACAAGTTCTATGATGAAATCAATAAACTTGAGGAGCGTTGCGCCACTGCCGAGGATTTGCAAGCCCACCTTGGCAAGGGCCGCGCGAAGGCTGGAATGCTAGATGGTGATCTCGATAACGGTGAATTAGAAATCGGGCAAGTGGCTGGAATGATCAAAGACATTCCCTCATGTGAGACATTGGTGAAGCGGCTCGTGGAAGAATATTCGAAGGCCCTTCAGTCAGCTCCAAGGTAGAGGTTTTATAATGGATAATACAAACCGGCGGGTTAAACGCGGCTGGATGAATTTAAAAGTCACCCAGGTAATCGAAGAGACACATGATACAAAAACTTTTGTCATGGTCGATGCTGATGAGGGGGCTAGACCCTGGGACTACTGGGCGGGTCAGTATTTAACGTTTCGATTTGACAGCATCGCAGAGAAACCTGTTGTTCGAAGCTACACTATGTCGTCGTCTCCCAACCAGCTAGATACGTGTGCATTTACGGTCAAGCGTGTTGATAAAGGCCTTATTTCAAACTGGCTTTGTGATCATGTGAAGGTGGGTGATATTCTAAGGGCAAGAGGTCCAATCGGGCGGTTTATCTATGAGTCTGAGAAAGACTTGGAGCATCTCGTCATGGTGGCAGCCGGAAGCGGTGTGACCCCTTTTGTCAGTATTATGCGTGAGTATGAAAATCGGGTAGGTTCAGCTGGTGCTCCCCAAAAAATGTCACTTCTGGTTTCATATCGAAGTCGCGAAGATCTTATTTTATGGAACGATCTAAAAAGAATTGCAGGAAAGTCCGGTTGCAAAGTCTATACAACACTCTCGCGAGACGTTGGAGCTTCCAAGGATTTTTGGCAGGGACGTATTAATCGCGAGATGATTGAGTGTGTTGTGGGTAAGGATTTCGCGACAGCAACCTTCATGAGTTGCGGACCGACTGCCATCATGGATTTAACCAGTGAAGTCGCTAGGGCCCACGGTGTCGCAAGCGATCAAATCAAAACCGAGTCGTTTGAATCGTGATTTTCTATTTTAAATTCTTTCGCAAATAAAGCGGCGGCTGGGGGTTTTCTACCACCAGCCGCCAAAGAGAGAAGGAGAACAATCACCCTCGGATAACAGGATGTTTTTGAGGCATCCTGGATAGAGGCACATTAAACGTCGGGTTTAAAACCCGAGAACACGCTGCGTCCAAGCAGCACCCATGAGTTCCTTAACAGCAGCCCTTACCTGAGCCGCGTCACTTGCAGTTTGAAGGTTTTGTACCTTCGCCCATGCCTTAGAGTTTTGCCAAATCGATTCTTTTCGAGCCTCGTTAACCCATTTCACGCTTTCTTCCATGATCATGGCGTAGCCAGCTTTAAACTGAGTGTTTTGAGCGAGATAGTTCGGATCAACATTTTTGATCGATAAAATTGCAGCTGAGCAGAAGTACATGAAGTCGGCGATCCCTTCGATAGGGTCGGAGTTGCCAGCAGCGTTCCATTTTCCTGCACGGTAGCTTTCTACCGCTGAACGGGTCGTTGCGATGTAGGCGTCCCATTCGTCAAAGATGTAGAGAGTGTTAGTCCAGCTCACAACCTGATCAATTAGATAAGTCTTATAGCGCATAGCGGCGAGTTGACGAAAACTCGCACCGATGTGATTTTTGATGTCACGGCCATTTTCAATAGGCTCGACCATGTAGATACCTTTTCCGTCGCGGTAATAGAAAAAGGCATCTTTCTCCCGTGTGATGTTTCGCATGGCAGCATGCATTCCGTGCAACGACTCGTGAGCTTGCGTCGATGAAACATCTGTCATATACCGATCTTTTGGGGCGGTATGACTCATGATGTCGCGGTAAAACTCGCTACCGTAGTCATTGCCGGTAAATGGGTAAGTTGGAACTTCTGACATTTTCGCCACGGCGCGCCAGTCGTAGTCACCCGTCTGGGATTGATTGCCGGGATTGGGAGTATTTTGTTGTTGCTGCTGACCTTGCTGCTGGTTTTGTGATTGGTTCTGCTGTTGATTTTGATTGGCGCCATTACCGCCGATACTAATGTCAATATCGAGGTCAGACTCATTGACGGAAGGTACCACGATGGCCTGATCGTTGATGCCAAGATCAGTTTTTGCGTCTTGAGTGACGAAGACTAAGGCTGTCACTTTGATTTTGGCGGTCCTTGTTTGATCGGCGGCTATCTTCGTGCGTTTATCTTGAGCGTCGTTTGTTAGGTAAACTTTCTCTAGTTTCGTTTTGCCAGCATCGGCCTTCCCAAGAGAAATAACTAAGGTGTAATCACATCCTTGTTTTATTTTTTCATTCGCCAGTGTGGCACCGTTCATATCAAGATCTTCAGCGATTTTTTCCACGGTCGTACCGACGACTCCAGCATCGCAACTACCCGGTGTGATCACCAAGCTGTAGGCGCTGATCTTGCCAGGCCCGATGAGAGACTTAAGTTTATCGGGAACAGGCATGGTGATGGTAGCAAGGCGGCTTGAACTTTTGCGCGGCTGAACTGGATCGACTGCTTGAACTTTGCAGCCAGTGAGAGTCCCTAGACTGGATGCGAGGATGATCGCTGTTGTGGACGAAACCATAATTGTTCGTAGGCTCATGGTGTGAAGACCCTCCCGCGGACTTGGCGTTTGAGCTTATTGTAGCTCAGCAGTGAATGTCAGATCCTCTATAGTCTAGCAATTTATAAGCCAAGGTTCTTAAATTTGTAACTATCTATAATCACAGTAATTTCAGGCTTTTCAAAAATCGATTTTCCGCAAAAAACATGACACTGTTTAGACATTTGTCAGTCACTCAGGCTTAGTTTTTTCAATGCAGCTGTCCACAGTCGGAAACGGGCCAGCTAGTGACTTACCCTCGCGGTCGATGCGCCCAGCAAACCACGCTGATCCACCCCAGTAGCACACGCCTTTTTCCGATGAGGCGGCCGTAGATTTAAGACAGTCTTTGAAATTCACAATGGACGATCCGCCTAAGTAACCGAAATCCGCGCGGCCTGGAACGGTGCCGGTGTAGAGTGTAGGCTTCCAACCATCCAGCCCCGTGCGGCTACAGATGACGCCATACTTGTGATTGGCGTTTTTTAAGGCCTCATTGCATTCTTCGAGGGATTTCATCGCGTTTTGCCCTAAAAGTCCTTTTGGGGTTTGGCCGTAATCTATGAATTCCCAGCTGCCATCTATGGCCTGGAGTTAATAAGGGCGATAGCGACCATTGCCATAGTCTTTACACTCAAAACGAGATTGGGCAGGTTCGGCAGTCACTGTACGGCCCACACCTGTTGTTATGGTTGCTACTTGGCTCTCCGAGGGTGCGAGTTTATCGTTCGCTGCAGGTGCGCGAAGACAGGCGCTCAAAATCACACTGACGAGTCCGGCCGCGATCATAAATTTTGGGAGTGTATGTCCTGAAATTTGCATGATTCTTAATCCTCCAGATACCAGTATTTTGGCATGACTACTTTGCGAGCAATTATTGCGCCAAATGATACTGTTGGATAAGACTATGTAACTACTGGATAAAATAGCTCTCTCGACCCAAGTCGGGCCGGCAAACCATTGACAGTGTTTAGGTTTCTGCCAGATGCCGAGAGCTACTTCGTCTCTTTGAGCGGCGGGTGGCACGCCCCATGAGATCTTGTAGGGCATCCAGAATTTTTAGTCCGCCTTGGGACTTTGACATAAACCCCCGAAGGGATGGACTTGAGCCAAGAGCTAGTTCGGCTTTGTCGTCCGCGCTGACTAGTAGCGTAGGAATGTCTTTAAAAAATGAATCAAGTCCCATAAGTAAGTCGGGTAATTTTGCTTCCGCAAAATGATAGTCCAAAATTGCGCCGGCATAGGGCAAATTATTTGGGAATTGATCTATTTCTTGTAGTGATTCGTAAGCCTCCACGTCTAATTGGCGAGCAGCACCCAAAGTTACCATGATGTTTCTGAATACGGGGTCATCATCCAAAAGTAAAATTTTTGGCAAGTTGTTGTTTTTAGATTTCGTGAGTTGATTTTCGTTTAACTGAATTACCGACATATAACCTCAGTACTTTGTGCCTTCTTATAAGCTTGCCTTTCTTGTCGAATGCCAACAAATAAAATAACCTCCAAGACCAATATGGCGAAGACCGCAAACGCCACGAACCAAATCATTTTTACTAATGGACCCATGCGCCCTCACTTTTGCCATGGAATAATCGTTAGTTCCTGATTCATCTTCTAACAGCTTCAAGCAGCCTTTTCAGAGCCTATTGCTATTAACAAAGCAACTGATGTGCCAACCCCGTCAATAGACTGACTGGCAAAGGTTTCGAGTGTCTTTGGCGAAATTGAAATTGTTAAATGAGTGCTGAACTTGACCTGGCTGGATACAGGTCCCTGTCGCAAAATGATGCGACAACATAGTTTGGCATTTCAAAGTTTGGGCTAGGTCTCTTCCACTCCATAGGCGTCATCCCGATCGGAAACGACCTATCTTTCAAGATAGTCTAAGAAGTAGCGATTACTTTCAAAAATGCTATTACTGGCAGCCGCCTTGGCTTTCGATTGTAAACTTAAAGGAGCCATCACCAATGATATCTAAGTCTAAGTCACGCCAGTCGTTGTCGTCATTATCATTAGCTTGAACATTGAAACTATTCGGTCCAGTTCGCTTTATGATGAACCTTGAGGAATTTGCATTCGTAGAAAGCGTTCTGGTTCCTGTTTGGTTCTGACTTGTAAATGATATATTCATCACGTTGCAGGTATTTGTCTGAACTTTCATTTTTGCGCTCTGTCTATCAAGTTTTCCTCCATAAGGAGCCGACCGATTACACCCCAATTGTCTCGCGGGTTCTTGGGGTAAATTGGTTAGACGTGCGCTGACGCAATTTTTAAACTTGGCTCGATCACTATTACTATTGATTGTTAACGTCGTTTCGATGATCTCAATTTTGCCACCATCATCTGTTTTTAGGCTGTTATCATTATCTGGCGTTTTGTTAGTAGGATCATTTGGGTTATTTGGGTCCTTATTTGGGTCCTTATTTGGGTCCTTCATTCCATTTCTGACGCCTTGACCTGTATCACCAGCAAATTCTGACTGGGCGCAGGCAGAAATCAAACCCACAACGATTAGGATACTTACTGTTTGGTGAATAATTTTCACAAATTTGCCCTCGATAGACCCTTGGTCGAAATGTTCATCAAACTCCGAATCTTTTCATAAGGATAATCGGCAGTTTAGAAGGTAATCTTGAGTTTAGACATAATAATTAGTAATTACAGCTAGTTGAAAGGTCCTTATCCGCCGTGAAAGTAAAGTTTTGGCTGGTCCCTTAGGACCAATTCAGAAATTCCCTGGCAGGCTTACTCTATCTGCCCGTGTTGTTGCATTGGTTCAGATGTACTACTGCCATGTTCGGATTCGTGTGCTGGGTTGAATTGTGCGCAATCATCACCTGCAATTTTGAACCCCGTGAAAAAGTCAAAGGAATGGTTCCAATCGGGGATATTTTTCTTGTGCCCTGATACCCCTGGTTGAAAGTTTCTTTGCCTGCCGCATCAATAATTTTTATCGTCATAAAATGGCTATTTGCGGATATGTTGCCCCACGTGGCTTGCACCGTTTGATCTCGGTTAGAAACGATATCTCGTCCATTCACATTGAAGTGTCCTTGGAAGCAAACATAAATGTCATTGAAATCCATATCGGTCCAGTCTTCAAAGCCAACGCCCACCCGTTCTACTGGTCGGCCTGGGATTTCTCCAATTTGACCGCCGTCATCTGTTTTAAGATCACCTTCTTCTCTGACGGGTGGGACCAATGGGGGAACAGGTTTTTCTTGTTTGCGTACGCCTGCATCACCTGCATCACCTGCAAACTCCTGGGTTGAGCAGGAGACCAGCGTCATGATCAAACAGAAATGTGCGTAACCTCGAAAGTTCATGAAGGGATGATCGGATCATTTTTACTCAAGCTTTAGGCAGAGCAAAATCTTCAAGCATCGTCGGGGTTTAACCGAATCTAAATGGCCGGGTTTGGAGCATGGGCTAGGCTGGAAAGAAGTGTTTTCCTGATCGTGGGCATACTTTTCTCTACGGCCTTTAATACGTCACTATGATCGGAATTTGAATCCCCGGCGACGTTGGTGACAAAACTGCAGGCGAAAACCTTTTGTCCGTTCATTCGCGCTGCAATGGTTTCTTGAACCGTACTCATTCCAGCTAGGTCTGCCCCCAGAATCTTAAGCATTTTTGCTTCAGCCCCAGTCTCAAAACTTGGTCCAAGTACGGCCGCGTAAACACCACTTTTTAAGCCAACATCTTGGCAAACCTTTTCGCGCCAATTTTTGTCGTAAGCCCCGTCCATTGCAATAAATTGTACCGGCTGCGTTGAGGCCGCAACATTATGACCAGAAAGATTTAGGTGGTCAGAAATGGCGATCACACTACCAGTCGGCGTGTGGGGTGATAGCCCACCTGCGGCGTTGGTGAGAACAATATTTTGAATGCCAAGCTCATGGGCCATAAAAATCGGAAGGCTAACCTCGAAAGCCGTGCGTCCTTCGTAAAGATGCGACCGACCCGTTGCAATGAGGACGTCCCTGAGCCCGTTTGGGGTTTCTAAGCGCGTTGCAATCAAATTGGCCCCGTGGCCTTGAACAGTAGGTTGCGGATAGCCTGGGATACTTGAGGTGGGTAGGGTTAAAAGTGACGACCAATCACTCACAGCATCACGAAAACCAGAGCCAAGGACCATGAAAATCTTTGGATTAAAATCCAAAGACTGAATCTTCGTGCGAACAAAACTAGCGGCCTGCTTTGCCTTGTAATTCCAGGTATGGGTCATGAAGTCCTCCAGATTTTAGGCAATCATAGCCTTGCTCTAGGTCTTTCGCCACTACTAGTAGGGCAAGAGATTGAGTTGCCTGACTGGGATCATTGATGGCAAATATACCCTGGCTAATCGTCTTTGAAGTGCCGTTATCACTATATTCAGTCGGCAATATCACATCAAATTTCTGAACAAGTTCTGAAAATGTTCGAAAGCCTGCCTTTTTAAGATCACTTGCCGAGGTGTGTATCCAGATTCCGCAACGTTTGGCCGTGATCCTTGGGGAGATGGCTAATGCGAGACGCCCCATGGAGTAGCGTGGGTTGATCTCGACGAGTGGGCGCAGTCGCAGTTCACCTTGATCGCGGTAGATGAATGCATCGATTCCCATGGGGCCATAATAACCCTGATTAAAAATTTCTTGACCAACTGCCAATGCCGCAGCTTGCAGCTCAGCCCGCCACCCGTCCTCTCGGTGCCATTGGCCTAAAATCTCTGTGCCAGAATCATCAAGCATGCGGCCCAAGATGTGCCCTCTGTACTGCCCGCGGGCATCCGTCCAAAAACGTGTGAATCCAATAAATTTCACGACCCCATCACGACTGATGTCGACATGTGCACTCAAGTCGACGATTTTATCTAACCAGGGCTCCGCTAAAACGTGGCCATCACGCTCGATAACCGACTTCGCCCATGTCAACTGCTTCTCTTCAAATATCTGATTCTTTACTCGGATCATACCGCGGCCCGAGGCGCTAAAACTTGATTTTAAAACCACGACATTTGTTGGAGATTTTGTCGTCAGTATGGCTATGGCTTCATTTAATTCTTTAATTGTTGTGCAGTGCAAGGTTTGAATGCTGTCCATTTGAAGTTTTTGGCGTAACTTCGCCGCCAACGTCTTGCTGAAGACACTTTCGTTAGCCGATGGTAGCGACCGGTCATGCTCCAGCATTGGTTTAATTAACCGCGGTTGTAAGCAGCTAAATTTTTTTCTGGACTCAGGCGACCAGCCCCAAGGTTCAAATGACCAAAATTTTCTTAGTTTCAGTGCTTTAATATCGTCCTCTCTGACGAACTCTGGAATTGTGAATCCGGCGGCAGCGAGATTTTTAAGGTGCGCAACACTTGGTGGTGTTTTTACCAGCACGATATCACTTTCGTGCGCCATTAGCCCAAGCAGTGGCGCGTAGTCAGATTGCAAATGCTGCAGTGCCTTTGGCGGGGTCCAATTGCCTGTTTTTGATTCGACTTCTTGCTCACAGCCAGGGTTAAACCAAAATAATCTCGGCGGTCTTCCTTTAGATTGATTATGAGTTGCGAGTTCATCGATAAATTCAGGCGGCAGTCCCGCACGAATCCGGCCATCACGATCGAATGTAATGCCCTTGGCGCGCGCCGGAGTCATGGGAAACGTGAGATGGTTTTGCCACTCTTTAAAAAGGGACTCCGCCTTGGGCCGCCAGCGTTCAAACCACACGACCCCATGCTTAACGTGGCCGATTTCCTCTTCGCGAACTTGCCGCATGATGGCGGCAGAAATAGCGTCACCTTCTTGCTCAAATATATTTTCATAATGTAGCGCAAAATCAATATTCGCTTGTTCAAAAGTCATGGCCATCGCTGCCGCAAATTCAGCCGGGGATTTTAGATCTTTGAGACAGTCCCAGAAAAATGAATTTAATCTCGTTTCACCAAATTCTACCCCTAGTTCATGCATTCGCTGTAAGTAAAGTCGCATGTGGGACTGTTCTTCTTGCATGGTTCTGACTAGTCCCTGCCGAAACCCTTCTGGAGCACTTGGCCACCTTAAAAGAGCGACAGCCATGAGCTCGAGGGCTAACAGTTCGTGATTTGCAAAAAAATGTAGGACCAGGCCACGAGCACGTTCATTGGAAAGGCTGGACCGGGACGGAAAGTGTTGTTTGTCGTTAGAGCGAAGACCTAATTGCGGCCGGCTTAACTCTAGACCTTTTGGTCTTGTGGGAACGACTGGAGTTTTAAAGCTTTCCGCTCCCATGTGGGAGTCTTCACTAGTGACGCTGGCGGGAGTTGTCAGCTTTAGATCTAGTGAGTCGGAGAATAAAATTTGCTCGGCGAACTGGCCGATACTCAGGGTGGTTTGGCTCATAGCAGGAGAAAACCTATTAATAAAACCGTTAAAATGCAATTGAAAACATGCTATGTTGGCCTAGAAATTGTCAGATGCCGCTAAGCCGGCTTGAGGGTTTTTAGAAGGTCTTAAAACTAATGATCCGTATTGAAGGTTTGAGTAAGTCATTTGG
>JBAXLR010000014.1:0-30055 GCA_037134655.1 bacterium
TCAGCAAACGACTTTCCACTATCAATATCCAGCCTCTCCCGGATACGGTCAAACACGACGATCGCATCGTTTACTGAATAACCAATCCCGGTCAACAACGCTGCAATGGCGGTTAAATCGAACGAACGCCAAAAAATAAAATAGAAGGCCAGCATACCGCAAACATCTGGTATCAACTTAAGCACAGCTCCCGATCCAAAACGAAAGTCGAAGCGGAAGGCTAGATAAATCATGATGCCTAGAATCGCATAAGCCATGGAGATAAAGCCCTGATTACGCATTTCCTTGCCGATTTGCGGACCCACATAATCAACACGTTTAATATTGGGCGTTACTCCAGCCAAGTCGGTCCTGATAGCATCTTGCAACTTATTGACCCTAGCCCCACCCGATGCGTGTGCCGCATCTTTTTCGGCTGCCGTCAATTCTCCCTTATGCGTTTTAACTTCCTCAAACCGCAACAAATAATCCTTCTCTCCACCGGCGAGGCTTTGGATCGAAAGATCATGAATATCGGCTTTCAGAGCAGCGGCACGCAATTGGTCAGGCGACACCGCCTGGGTAAAACTGACTTCAACTTCTGTACCGCCGACAAAATCAATGGACCAATTAAAACCTTTGACAGCACTGGCTGTGACAACTGCCAAAGATAGGACAATTGCTACTGTTGTCGACGCAACGTCCCAACGAAGGAAATTAAAATTAAAATTGCGCGTTTTGGTTGCTCGTTCTCCACCCAACCACGCCAATATTTGCTTGGTATCAGTTTGTCGAGACAACGCCCAATCAAAGAAAACATGGCTGCAGTAAAGCGCAGTCCAAATCGACAACACCAAACCAATTGCCAGAGTTACCGCGAAACCGCGAATCGGACCTGACGTATTGGTACCGAGCAAAATGAAGGCTGCCAATAATGCTGTGACGTGTGAATCAATGACGGTCCAAAACACCCTTTTAAAGCCATTATCTAGAGCCGAACGAGGCGAGCGTCCGGCACGCAACTCGTCACGAATTCTCTCGTTAATCAAGACGTTCGCGTCAACCGCCATACCCAGAGACAAGACAAATCCGGCGATTCCAGGCAGGGTAAGCGCAAAACCAAACATGGACATTGCTGCCAGCAAATAGATACCGTTTAGGATCAACGCACAACATGCGATTACGCCCGGCCTACGGTAGTAAAGAATCATGAAAGCAAAGACGCAAAGCAAACCGACTGCCACTCCCAAAACACCTCGTTTACCGAGCTCTGGTCCAAGACTCGCACCAACCTGGCGCTGCTCAAGAATTGTGATGGTCGCTGGCAGCGCGCCAGACTTCAATACCATCGCCAGTTCTTGAGCCTCTTTAATCTTGGCGTCAAAATCGCGACCATCACCAAGAGTAATCATGGCGCTGCCGCCACTGATTTTTTGGTTAATTACGGGAGCACTCTCTACAAGATCGTCTAGAACGATCGCCATGCGCTTTCTTATGTTGGTACCAGTAACATCTTCGAAACGCTTACCGCCTAGAGTGGTAAAACGCAAAGATACGATTGGCTGTTGGACCATGCCATCTTGGTTAGTCGACGCAATGGCGTCCAGGACATCGTCCCCAGTAATTTCGGTTGCTGCCTTTACCACATAGGTACGAAACTGTGTTCGCCCTGGCGAAGATTCCTCGCGCCCTAACAAAATTTCCCGATCAACTGGCACGGCACCTTTGGTGACTTCCAGCAGTTTTTCTCGGCTCTCACTGACCAGCGACATTCCGTTAACCCGATCCAGCTGAACTTCTGGTGGTAATTTGCCGGCAAGTGACTCCAGACCTCGGAACTCATCATCAACAATCTTGAATTTTAGCTGGGCCGTCCGACCCAGAAGTTCCTTTGCCTTTTCGGGATCTTTAAATCCTGGTAGCTGTGCGATGATGGAGCCATCGGATCGCCTGTTGATCACGGGTTCGGTCACACCCCATTTGTCAACACGACTTCGAACAACGCGCTCAGCTTGTTCAAGAGCACCGTCTTTAATGGTCTGAATCTGATCGCCGCGAAAAATGAAATCAATCAGCGTACCGTCTGTGCTAGATTTTTCAAGCGATTGGTAATCGCTGGTTATGGCTTTAACAATTGCCGCCGTATCCGCACCAGATTCCGTCTCCACACGCAGCTTGGTTTCGCCTTTAACGACATATGCCGTCTTGATTCCAATTGGCTTATCCTTTTGATCCGACCAGTGTCCGATATCTGTACCAATTCGGGACAATCGATTTTCAACAGCCTGCGTTAAGTTCACGCCGAGAACAAGCTGGACTCCACCCTGCAAATCGAGACCAAGGTTCAAGTGACCGCTTGGAAGCCATTTGGGCAACACTTTGTTCATATGCTCTTGATCGTTGCGTAGTTCCGCGGGCTGGGACATGTAAATACCCGTAGGAATTAATACATAGATTGACAAGACAGCGAGACCTGCGATTAACAATAAACGCCAACGAAGGGACTTCATAAAAAGAATACCTCTATCAATGATTATGGTGCTTTAGACACTACCACAGGCTTTTCCTTCGCACAACGAACAAGCCTAGTTGGGACCAGACGCAGTAAATCCTTGGGGCTGATTTCGACCAAAAACCCACGACCCCCACCGTTGATTAGAATTTTAGGCAGCTCCATTACGGTGGCCTCAAGATAGATTGGCATCGGCGTTTTTATCACGAAAGGGTTGGTTGCGCCGACGGGCCAACCACTAAATTCCTCGGCAACATCAGGCGGGCATGACCAAATTTTAGACAATTGTGCCTGCTCGGCAAGCCGCCTTACATCAACACTCTGATCGCCATGCATTAACACCATCAGTGGTTGCCTCTCTTTATTCTCGAAAATCAGCGTCTTTATCACCATGTGCTCGGATACCCCGAGGGCAGAACTTGATCTTCGCGTGCCACCACCAGCCTCGTACTCGAATTGAAAGGTTTTAAAGTCCACCGCATTGGACTGTAAAAACTCTAATACAGGATTTCCAAGCACCTTGTTGAACCCCCGACGCTATTGGAAAAGGCTACGCTCATTCGAAATTTTAACGTTTAAAAAAACTCGTAAAGTCGGTCACAGCATAATTGCGAGAAATCCGGCGATGGACCTCATCAAGTGCGTCGTAAGGCAAAACAACCTGGGTGCCATCCCTAAAATCAAATTGAGCAAATTCCATACCTTCACGCATAACGCCAGCCATTCGCAGGTGCACGCCTAGCTCTTCCAAGGAGGAAACTCGATTACCATTCACTTTATCTAAAATAAGATATGCCAGTTTCTCATAGCCGGAATTAAAGCTATCACCGAGAACGTGTGATAAAACAATCTCACGACGCCTCGTCAACGTTGGCTCATTTTGATAGTCGTAAACAAATAAGAGTGACGGCGGTGAAATTCTTTGCCATTCACGGCCAAAAATGGACAAAAAATCAGCATTCAACTCCCTAAATACCAGCCCACCGAAAATCATATGAGGTATCGGTCCTTCGCTAGATTGACCAGCAACAACTTGATCTTGGTTCGAAAACTTACGAATTTGTCGCGTGCAAGTGCGGGACTCACCTTTACGCCGATATTTCACGGCAACTTGATCACCCGCATATTTGGTCACGATATAATGACGAAGCGGTACCGCACCCCACTGCGCATGCGGGTAAAAACCACGATGATCAACCGCAATTTTATCGAGACCAATAACAACATCGTCAATCGCCAAACAGTCGTTGAATGGGCTGGTTTCAAAAATCTTAGCCACGCGTAAAGCACCTTTTTCTGCATCAACGCCTAAAATTTTTCTATGCCAGGGACTCTTAACCGGTGATAAGGTCACCCCGAATGAGCCGAACCCTCGATAACCAGGTGATACAAGCTTATCATTGAAAAAATGCGAAAGAACACCGGCAGTTATCACCTGTGGCTCGTTATTAACAACACCAACGCAAATGCCAACCAACATTCCGTTTCTTACAATTAGATCGGAACTACACGACGAGCGCGATTGGCCACCGAGGCTGTACATGGGTAAAGTCATGCCACCTACCGATGCCTCTCGAAGTCCAATATCCAAAATTCTCATGCTAACACGTTGCAGATGCCGCTCATTTTCGATCGTCACTAGCGTCACATCACTACCGACTGGTATGTCTGGGCCCAGCGGTAAAATACGTGTGTTATTCAGTTTGTGACCATCTGTGGGCGCTAAAATGGCCAAATTGGCCTCATAGTCAGCGAAAACAACTCGCATGGGAATTTTTGAGACATCATCAACTTTTTGCGCCTGGATATAAACCGCACGAGAAATAATAGATGCTTGGGTCAACACCATATTTTCAGCGATCACAACCGCGGCGTGACCTGAGACGTCGGAATTTTGCATCGCCCACGGTGATTCAGGATCGGGAATAGCGCGGGTAACCGAGAGACTCAAAATACTGTGCTCATAGCTGGCGACGTCTCGCCCCAGTTTTGGTGCCGAAAGCAGCGGGCCTGAGACGATGCAGAAAGCAAAAAGAATGGCCCTTGAGGACAACGTATGAGGCTTCATTTCATCTCGTCCTTCATAATTGCGGCGTCTACCGAATAAGGCTCAAGCCAAAATTGCGGGTTGACCCCATACCTTCGATTGGTGTCGTCATTCACTTGACGAAGATGCTTAGCACTCAAAATCCAAGGGTCCTCGTCAAACATAAAGTCAATTCTCAGGGTCTCCTCATTCATGGAATTAAGGTAATCGTGGAGCGCCTTCACCGACTGGATGGATCTACCGTTGACTTTATCCACTACGGGGCTGCCTACAGTCACAAAACTATTCGCGCTATTGACCAACACGTCACTAACAATCACCAGCTCTTCCCGCTCTGAAACCCCCGCCACTTCAAATGGCTCACGCATCAAATAGCGCAGTAACAGCGGAGCTCTTTTCTCCCATGCATCCCCCCACAGCTCCATAACTGATCTCGTCAAAGCAGTAAAAACGATGCCGCCAAATACTGTATACCGCGGACGCTTGCTAAAAATACGGCCCGAGTACTGGTGGGGTTTACCCTGGCCAGCTTTAACTACAACTTCTTGGGGCGCCCCATCTCTCTGAATTTCAAATCGGACAATGTCGCCATTCAACCGAAGGTCATAAAGGGCTTCAAAATCCACCCTTTCACCCTCAATTAAAACTTTGCCGTCAACTCCGATCGCCTTACCCGCTATGGACAATAAGACGTCGCCCCGATGCAAAACACCCTTGGCAGGAGACCAATCGTCAATTCTTGAAACCACAACGCCGCGACGCTCGCCCTTATCCACACGGTAGAACCGAGCAGTTGCCGGATTATTCAGTAGTAGATCCTGGGTTTCGACCCCCCAGCTTGGGACACCATCATAGACACCATCCAAGCAATCACTTAAAAATCGCTGAACGACCGGCACAGGAATAATAAAACCAGAACTCTGAGCTCTCGTTAACGCCTGAAAAGCTACGCCGACCACCTGGCGGCCCTGAAATACCGGACCACCACTGTTACCCGGATTGATCGCTGAGTCGACTTGGATAAGTAGGTGTTCGTGAGCATCGGTATGGACGTAAGTGCGGTAGCTGATGCGGTTAACGACGCCATCGGTCATAGAGATCTGATCACCACCCATCGGGAAACCAACCGTCGTAACTGGCGAACGTAGGCGGGGGATTGAGCCCAATTTCAGTGGCTCTACTTCTCTGAGATAAGCTTGATCGTTAATTCCAAGCACAGCCAAATCAACATCATGACCGATGAACATCACATGCGCGGGCACCTTACGTGAATCCCCATCCCTTTGGACCATAATTGAGCTGGCGTTTGCGACGACATGGGCGTTAGTTAGAATCCGCCCTTCACCAATATAAAAGCCAGAACCGGACGCAAGGTCTGGCGACCTAAGTCGCCAGGGATTAACAAAGTTACGTTCTTGGCTGATAGTTTCGATGCGAAAGACAGACCGGCGCAAAGCCGTAGGGTTGGCATACAAGCCCCAACTTTGCAGACCCAGGACCCACGCAGACAAAAACAGCCAACGTCGACTCACTTTAAAGCCTTTTTAATTCTTTGTTTTTCCACTAATCGTCTGTTTATATTATAGTTTTCAGGGAAAATCATTCAAGTGTTAAAACCCATAGACATACAATAGTAAACTTTGGTAGAACCACGGCTCGCTTTTTCGAGTTAAGCGTCCAGTATTTTAGGAGAATCCCCATGGCAAAAGCAGGCGCCCGAGAGTTGATCAGGCTGGTTTCATCAGCTGGTACCGGTTATTTTTACACAACCGATAAAAAAAGAGGCAAAGACAAGCTCGAACTTAAAAAATACGACCCAAAAGTTCGCAAGCACGTCGTCTTCAAAGAAAGCAAGATCAAGTAATTTTCCGCAGATTGCGACAAAGCCATCGTAGAAATCCGGCTTTGCTGACAGATTACCTGATGGTTTTGCGTCTAAATTGATTCTAATCTCAGAATCTAGTGACAACTTGGAACGAGAAGATGGAAACAGCTGTGCCCGATTGGCCCAGCTGTTTTTAATTTAGCAATTCGCTCAAAAGCATCCTAGAATAACGCGTCATCCAACCAGACGCCTAAAAATGCCCATCACCTGAATACGAGAGGTTGAACGCGGTGTCCGCCAACAAAGAACCATTGCAAAAAAATAATCGGCCTGGGAAACACTCCATTGAAGATAATGCTGCCGCCGTTTTGGACGGCGAATTCATCCTTGGCAATGCGCAACTCGTTTGTGGCGCTTTTTTACCAATAATTGAGAATGGCGCACTGCATATTCATTCAGGAAGAATTCGCGATATTGGCCCAACAGATTCGATTACATTGAAAAATCCGCATATTCAATTTTTTGACGCCAAGGGAGCGGCCATCATCCCCGGCATGTTCAACGCGCACACCCACTTACCCATGGGCTTTTTTCGGGGTTTGGGACGTGGCAAGATCGACATGATCGAGTCATTCCTCTTTCCTGCCGAGAAAAACCTGTCGGAAGAGCTTGTGGCTCCCCTCTCGTATTCATACCTACTCGACGGTTTACGCGCGGGAGTCACATCGTTTGTTGATCACTACTACTTTAGCTCAGGAGTGGCAAAAGCACTTGAAACCTTTGGCGCTCGCGGTTGGGTCGGAGAAACAATTGCGGACCTAGGCGGTGCCTTCCCTGGAGAGTCAAGTTGGGACCGAGCCATTAAGCTCATTGAAAAATCAAGATACAGCTCAAGGATTAGGTTTTGCATCGCTCCCCATGCGGCAGACACCGTGTCAAACATGTTGCTGAGACGCTGCGCCGACTTTGCGAGAGCAAATAAACTTCCCTTGCACATGCACCTCGCCCAAAGTGATGGAGAAAAAAAACGCGTTGAGTCTCGCGACGGAATAACACCAGTCGTGGCCGCCCAAAAAGCTGGCGCATTAGGCGAAAACTCCCTTGTGGTGCACCTCACCAGCGCAAGCGAACAAGATCTACAAATTATAAAAAACAGCGGATCAACCATCGGCTATTGCCCAACATCCACAATCTTGTATGACCGACTCGCCAAAATCAAAACGATCAGCGACCTCGAAATCCCGATGGCTCTTGCTACAGATTGCGCCGCTAGCAACGACTCAGCTGATTGTTTGACTGAGCTGAAAATTGCAGCATTAATTGGTAAACATGAAGGTATTTCTGACTCAAAACTTTCACCTGATCATTTGCTGGCGATGGTGACCACCATCCCCGCAAAAGTGCTAGGTGTTGGACAAGAGCTAGGAACACTAGAAAAAGGCAAGATTGCCGACTTAACAATTTTGCCGCTTCGTCTCAGCGCCTTACCTCGAGAGAATCTTCTGGCAAACATTATTTATTCAATGGGTAGCAGGGACGTTACTCACGTTATGATTGACGGTAAATGGATTATCTGGAAAGGCCAGCTGGCAAGCAATAGTGAGCGGACCCTCCATGGCGATTATTTGACAGCCGTATCTGAAATTAGCAAACGGATAACCCCAATTGCCGCGCCAAGCCGGGGTGGACATTGAACATCATCGACATTTCACCAGTAATATCCGAAAAAATCGCAGTATGGCCAGGTGATACTCCATTGCGGCGAGATGTTCTTTGCGACATTCAAGCCGGCGCCAATATCGATTTATCATCATTTCACGGGACCGTACACATTGGTGCCCATGCCGACGCACCGAGACATTACTCAAAAGACGGCATCAGTATTGAGGCCGTGGCATTGGATCCCTACATCGGTCTTTGCTACGTTCATTCTGTCGCCAAGAAGAGGCTCATCACATCCGAAGACTGCCGGTTGCCCATCTCACTCGGAGCCAAACGGGTACTATTTCGAACAGATACGTTTCCCGACCCCCATAGCTTCAACCAAGACTTCTGCGCTTTCACACCCGAGGCGCTTGAATCCTTGGGCAAAAGTGGCGTCACACTAGTTGGAATTGATACGCCCTCGGTCGACCCATTTGACTCAAAGCAACTTCCGGCCCACCAAATGCTTCTCAAATACAATATGCGAAATCTGGAAGGTCTCGTTCTATCGGCGACGAGCGATGGTTTTTACGAGCTTATTGCCCTGCCGTTAGCACTCAAGGGCTTCGATGCAAGTCCTGTTCGCGCCGTTTTGCGGACAGTTGCCAACGCTGTGCGCTAGAGAGCCTGGCACCACGAGTGTCGATGCCACGTCCATATCGATCAAACTGCCGCACGTGCACCATAGAGAATCGATCTGAGATTTTACGCGCCATTGTGACGGTTCGTTGGTCGCGGCACTTAAATGACACAAAATTACCTCGATCAACTTTTCGCCGAATAAAACAACCATATTTTTCACTCAGTATTCGAACCATGACCCAGTAAAGTCGATCGTAATTAGGTATGGCCGATCGCTCTGCAACGAAAATTGAATTCGGCCCAATCTTTCCGTAAACACCTAGATCAATCACTTCTAGCTTGCCAACCCCTATTGCATTCAATTCATCAATAACCGCACGCTCGACTTTTACCGAAACAGGTACATATCCATCAGGGTTAACTGACATTTTTTCTGCCAAATTTGTCTTAATCGCCGCAGAGTCATAATTTTCTTGTAATTGGTCATCATCCACATCTCCAAGATACTTGGCTTGCATGACCGTGCAGGAATTCCCTAAACAACAAACGGCAATAAAAAGCAAATGATTAACTTGCCTCGGAATCAACATTACTCTCACCCTCGAACGCACGTTTTGACCCTTGCAAGGCAAATTCAGAGATTACCCTAATAAAAATTTCCTGCTGGTCGGTCCGCAAATTCTTAAAAATCACACCATGCACTGACCCATCGACTGCGGCGTGAATCCAACGAACTTCCACCTCAATTGACTCGATCCCGTGCTTTGAAAGCATACTCATCAAACCTGGAATACGGCTCTCCAACCTAATTTGAAAAACATCCCCTCGCGCTCGAGGCAAATCAAAGAACATGCTAGCGCCGTGCGCGGTAAAATCCAGCAAGGCACCCTGGCCAGCTGACGACAGAATCATCACACTGCCGGCCTCCTTGATTTGAATCCGTTCCGCGCCTCTTTGAAAGCTTGTCTGCCGACGGTGTTCCTCTAACACTTCGGCAACATCAGCTGATCTCGACCTCAGAGGATCTACCTCAATGGCATCACGCAGATCAGCGTGATGCTTTATTTTGATAATTTTGTGCGCAAAAAGTCCTTCGGACCAGGGTAGACCTTTTATGAGTTCATAGGTTGTTGCGCCAATCATGACGCAAAACACACGGCATGCAGACTCAAGACGCTTTGCGAAGTTAACGCCATTGCCAACAACAGTAAATTCAATACGTTTACCAGAACCTAGATCACCTAAATAACAGGAGGCCGTGTTAAGTCCAATTCTCAAAGGATAAATAGGTGCTCGTGCCCGTGCTGCCAACAGGCTCTCTTCAAGCATTTGCTCCTGAATCTTGATTGCACATCGAAGCGCGGTTTCCGAATGGTTGGCGTCGATTTGATCGGAGTCAAACCGATAGCCAAAATAGCAAAGAAGGCCGTCGCCCAGAGTTTTGTCGATAACGCCACCATCCTGATGCACGATATCTGCGATACGGTTTAAAATTGTTTTAAGATTGTTGAACGCCTCACGCGGTGCCATGTTTTCAGAAGATAGAGAAAAACCAACGATATCAATGAACATGAGCGTCACAACACGTTCCCTTGGCTCTAAACTGATTTCATCCGGTCGACGCATTAAAGCGTCGAGCTGCTGCGGTGAAATAGCCCCATCCAACGCAGACCGCAGCGCCTGTGTTTTAAGTTCAACGCCCCGGATTCTTAACGAATAAATATTGGCACCGGCGATTGTGCCGGCTATAAGAGGCATGACATAGGGAATAATGATATTAAAATAAGAAAAACATACCTGTGCAAATACGAAAAGACCAAAACAAACGAGCGGCCAGACGATCCAAACCATTGCTGCCGAAACGTAATATCCACAACAAACCGCGGTCAGGATCATAAGAACCAAAATAATATCACCAGCCAAAACAGGCTGGAGGTAATCCTCATTCATAATGCTATTAAATAAGTCCACCACATAATGCCCCCCGGGCATCCACCCATAAGGCGATGGACGCAAGTCCACATTACCAGTGAAATATAATGGCAGAATCAAGACGACGTCACCTGCATCCACATGCGGACTGGTATTACCGCTTAATGCATCTTCAATCACAGGTAACAGGGACCGAATCTTGCGGGCATTAGGCGGTAAAAAGTTAACAGGCATTTCACCTTGCCGGTCCAACGCCACTGGTCGGTTATTAATAATGAGTTGTTTATTCTTAAATGCAACCTTTTCGGCCAAAAACATTGATATATGCGGCAAAACCACATCTTTATCAAGCATCAGAAATGGCTCGATTTTATTTTCAGAAAAAAGTTGGAAATGACCTACATTTTGAAAAAACCAACTCAAATTACCCGTTGGCCCATAAGCTCGCCAGCTAGCCCGGATCAGCCAGTTTGGCACATGCTCGGATCGCCAATTCGTTCGTGAGCTGACGATTGTCGGGTCAACGTAACTTTTCACATCATACCGCTCATTGGTAAGATTCAATGGGTGCTTAAATTGGAGCTGCTCGGCGTGAACGAATGCACCAGTAATAATCGGAACACCCGTTTTTTTCACTGAATCCATCCAATCTTTCGTGCGAGAATCCAGGTCTTCAGCTCGGGAGCTAAACAACGCGTCCACTGCAATCGCTTTTGGGCGCTTTTGGGCTATGGAATCTAGAACTTCAGACCATATGGCCATCGAAGGCATCGGCGTGCCTATCTTAGCAAATGTCTCATCGTCGAGAGCAAAAACTTTCAGCTTACTATTCATGCTGGGCGATTGCCCAAGTATGTCTCTCAATCTGAAGTTAACTGGATCGGCAACTTTAGCGTCTAGGTATTTCTCAAGACCAAGATTCGAAATGACTAAGAATAAAATAACCCAAAAAAAAGCCACCCCTGCCAATGTCGTGGGTCGAAGACCAAAATGATTCAGCCAATGCTGCTGATCCGACTGCTTTTGATGCATTTCATCGTTCATGGTCTAATGCAACCCCTTGATTTTCAGAAGTCCTTCATCTCTTTTTCGGCCTTCTGAGCCATTGTCATAAACATCGATAGTTGACACTTTGTCAAAAAGGCCGACACTCAGCTGGAATTCCAGGATCTTAAACTTCTTTAAAAGGGCATGAAATCATTGCTTAATTCCTAGTGCGGATAAAACTAAAAACCTTGGCGAGGTATTTGCTACACTAATAGCATCAGATAAAACGGCTCAGAACGAGCACTTCTAGGAGGACCTATGAAAGCAGGAGTCATCGCGACCATCATCACCGCATCTTTCGTCGCGAGTTGCGCAATTAAAGTCGACGTCAAAAAAGACGCCAAAAATAGCGCGCTCAAATCAGGCCCTCAATCTTCACTCAATGCAACTGACACAAAAGATTTTTTGAAGCAGCTTGATGGACTGCGTTCAACCGCCGCTGATTTACTTATTAAAGAACTATCGTCAGGCGATTTCGTCGGTTCTTTCAGAAATGCCGTCCGTAAATATCGGACCTTTATTATCGAAAAATCTGCAAAATCGGTTGTTTCTTCAGATAGCTTTTACACCGACGCGGCCAAACAATGCCGTTCCAGTGGACTAAGCCTCAATGCTGACGACAACAATGAAATGCTTGGAATGATACTGAGAACGGCCGTCCTAGCAAAAATAAGCGAAACTGATGTAGCGAAAATCAACGCTGGATTGGCAAAAGAATTACAAGCTGTAACCCAGTTCATCACAATGGAACTTGGGGTCGACATCCAAGGCACAAGTGAGGCCAGCGAAGAAAACGGCGTGAAGACCACAAAAGGCAACGTCAAAATCAAACTAAAACCAATCGATGGCGAAAGTATTGACGCGCAAACTAAGAAAGATGATGAAGTGCAGGTTTTAAGCTTGAGTTTTGAAAGATCACTTGCGGCAGATATGCTCGGCACATTTGTTGCCACGATAGATCTCGCACACGAAAAATCTGGTCAACCAAGCGAAGCAACTGGTGCTATCACCGTCTCTCGAGTGAAGGACGGCAGCCAGTACACACATGACGTTCAAATGTCTATGGGCGTAAAAGGTGAGACGCCTTCATTCACACGCCAGATCATCGTGAAAGACAATCCACAAAACTCGATGCAGTATGAGTTTGTCGACATCCTTAACGCTGGAAGTAGCAAAGAGTCGCGCAACCCAACCGTCATAGATCTCAAGGCTGGGACTCAGTGCAAAGGGGTGCTAGCAACCCAAACGCCGGTTTCTGAAAAGACTGATGACAAAAAATCAACTGACGTCAAAGATCCAGTTAGCCCAGAACCCACAAGACCAACACAATCTCCAACACAGTCACCCGTTCAGAGTAAAACAAGTCCCACGCAAATGAAGTAAAACGAACCCAAAAAGAAAGCCCCCGATCTCCAGGTGATCGGGGGCTTTCTTTTTTACGGCGCCAAACGCTGCCAGCGCCACGTTGTACCCTCCAGTAAAACCTTAAAGCGATCATGCATCCGGCTGGGTCGACCCTGCCAAAATTCAAATTGATTTGGTTTCAAACGAAAACCACCCCAATGAGGCGGACGAGGAATCTTTGCGACATCTTTGAATTTCTCTAAGTAGCGTGCAAAGTTTTCATCTAGAAACTCTCGCGACCCAACCATCTCGCTCTGTGGTGATGCCCAAGCGCCAATTTGACTGTCTCTAGGCCGTGAGGCAAAGTAGCCGTCTGATTCCGAAGCACTAAGCTTCTCCACGACACCACGGACGCGAATTTGACGCTCCAAGGTTGGCCAAAAAAACTGAATGGCAGCTTTTGGATTAGCCAACAATTCCTCACCCTTGGAACTTTGATAATTTGTGTAGAAGCAAAAACCTGAAGCTGCCGCCTCCCGCAGAAGCACAATACGACTGACCGGAAAACCTTGGGCATCCATTGTGGAAAGACTCATAGCGTTGTGATCTGGTATTGCTTGAGCGCTTGCGTCTTTCAGCCATTTATCAAAAAGAACATATGGAGATTCCGGAAGCTCGTGTTCGAGCAAAACGCCCTTTGAGAAGTCGCGACGAACATTTTCCAACGGGCTGTCCATTTTGCCTCCAATATTCGCTGGCAGGTTCGCACTCGCGAACGGTTGTCCTTATATTAGCATCGCTCCCGGATCTTTTACAGAAAAAATAATGGTGCGAAAAATAGTTATAACCGAAGCCTAAACGCATCAGCGGACGAGATATTATGGGGTCAACCTTTGGGTTAATTGAGCATCTTCGGCGTTTATGGCACCCATTCTGGAGTTGATCAATGACATTTTTTTCTTTAGCTGGTCTGTCTTGTCCTGCAGCTGCTGCTCTTTTCTAGCGATATCATCATCCTGCTTTCGAATGCGCTGCTCGAGGCCCTGAATCCTTTGTCCCAACGCCCCGCTCGATTTATTTTGCAGCCCCTTAATCGCAGATTGCATTTTCTCAGCTAGACCACTATTCCCGCCATCAGACACAAATAGCCCAACAACTTGGTCATAGTTATTAGCCAAAGCCATGCTAAGCTTCAACTCATCCAGTTGTAGTTGACCCGTTTTCGGATCGGTCGTTATGCCAAAATTAAACAGATTACCTTCCTGCATGACAGATTGAAGAGCACGAGTTACCTGACGCATGGATGCATCGCCCGACAGTGTCCCCGACTCACCAGTTCTTTTCGAAAGTTGCTCACGCCCGAATGCCTGAATGCCGTTGTATTGCTGGACAAACGAGCGAACCCTGTCCGATGCTTGCTCCTTATCAGGCTTCACTTCTAACGAGACGGCCACACCTGGAGCTGCAGAAATCCCCCTTAAACTCACGCCATCGATCAAATCAGAAACACCATTGACGGGCCTTTGTATGGCCATCCCCTCGAATGAAATTTCCAAATCTCTGCCATCCATTGTTCTGGCAACATCCAAAAAAGTCGTGTCGGGGTCCATGTTAATCGAAGCCTGAACCCCACTTTTTAAACTTGTAACCATCAGAGTGAATGGGTCATCTTTTTGGCCGGTGTTGACTATTGAAGCTTTCACATCTGAAACCGAAGAATTGATTGCCTCAGCCACGTCAATTAAACGCGAACCGGGCGCGATCTCAACATTATGATCCATTCCATTTAAATTCACGGATAAAAATCCAAACCCAACCGGTGTTTGATCCTTATCGGGGAACGCATGCGATAAAATCCGGCTTGGCCGCGCTAGGGAATTAACCTCAAATTCGTACAATCCAGCATTAGCTGGCCCAGTTATTTCACCTGTCAAAATATCGCCATGGGATGATTCCACCAACATATTTTGAAATGAACTCGGGTTTCTCATGTCGTTAACAACATCAGAGAGGTCACCAAGCATCTTACCCATAGACTGCATGGATTGCTTGCGCTCAACATCTAATTGGCGACGATTTTTTGCGGCATCAACCTGATGTCTCTCCGGTAAATCGACCACTCCAGGAAAATCATCGGCCCTCGGCGAGATATCAGCCTTCATCCCATCAATTTGATTTGTGTTAGAACTAACGCGCATCAAACCACCTTCCTAGAGGGTGATTCGGCTAAAAACCCAATTTTTGAATAAGGGGATTTACAAAAAATAAAAAATTAAAGAGTTAAAGACAATCAAAACGATGGATTGCCCAAGCGGGTCGCCGACAAACGATCCACCCAAAACTTGATAGGAGCCAGTTTCTGAGCAAGGCGATTTTCTCGCTCGGGATAAAAGTAGGCCATGGTGCTTCTGATTAGATCACGCTCATATTCAGATAATCCAAATCTTTCTGCTTGATGCAGCTCGTAGCTGTAAGCTTCTCTTTCGGCAATGCCAGTGCCATCAAAACCCGAGATATTTTGAAAGTGAATCGCGAGAAAATTTTGACGGCAGTGAATTTCGATCTCATGAGCCAAGGTACTTCCAAGCAACGACCAACTGGAGAACGCTTCTGGCCCAATATAGACAATCGAATCAGCCATCACGCCGCGTTTCAAAGTTAAACCTCTGTCCTCAAGCTTTTCTGAGAAAAAAGGGCCTTTCACATTTTTTGGAATCTGAATTCCAAACGCATTGAGTGCCGTATTGATTGCCGCTTGACCAATTTCTGGATCGCCATACGGTAACTCTGCTACAGCATCAGTCACATTATTTTTTAATTGATTGGCTCGAGCTTGTGATTCTTTAACACCAATGGAAACAATACCAACTGCAATCAAGACAAGAAGCAGCGATCCCAAAAGACTACCAACAAATATTCTAGCAAAGGAAATTTTACCCATTTTGAACCTCTATCCAGCAGCAGAAAAAAAGACCAGCTCCGCAGGCTCTTAAAAGCAAAAGCGGGGCCAGGTTCAAAGACCATATAGTGGGCCGTATTTATTGGATTTTATTAGGGTCGGATGGATTGAAAAGTGCCAAGGTGTATAAAAACCTGACACCCGTTCTAAACTTCAAATACAAATAAATCCCTGGAAAGCCTCAGACGGGGACCATAGACACCGGCAGGGGCACGCCGCCCAACCCCGATCACCATATTGACTTCAGCCCCGCTCGGTAAGCCCAATAGGCGTCTCACTCGCAGGGAGTCATGACCTTCCATCGGGCATGTGTCAAACCCCTGCGCCCTGATCGCCAGCATAAAATTCTCCGCCGCAAGAGCGGCAGACTTGTGCGCCCAAACCCTCAAATCAGCATGGGACTTAGGCTCACGTGGCGTTACCGAGGTGAGACCTTTGAATGAAAAATATATTCGTTTGAACAGGTTAAGTAAGCCAAGAGGACCTCTGCCGTAGGCCAGGGGCACCAGACGTTCATAGTAAGAAATCGCACTTTCTGGGGCCCTCATACCCTTGAGACCCTCAAGAACGGCTTGGGCATTCCGACGCCAGGTGTCTGTTCTCGCAACCACCACAACTAATTCTCCAGCGGTTGCCGCGGCAGGCTGACCCAGGCAATACTGTGCGAGCCTCTTTTTTTTCTCAGGCGAGCGCACCCAGTAAAATTCCGTTTGCTGCAGATTGCTTGAAGTGGGGGCGATGAGCCCCATATCGATGGCACCTTGGATCACAGCCTCGGGGACCGCTACCTTTTCAAAAACTCGCACGCTTCGTCTGGAAGCTACAACTTTTTTGAACTCATCCCAGCTGCATTCTAACGCAGGTTCGACATAAGGAATCTTCGAAAGATTTTGCAAGACATCTGATAAATTATTGTCACTCATGGGGCCTGCCTGTTAAACCTTTCAATCTGCCGACGACTTTGTTTTTTTAACGCCTGAGCGTGTACGTGAACGGGGCGAACCCGTTGCACGACGAACTGGCTTGGTCTTTCGGGCCTCATCCTGCACTTTCAATTCGCCGTCAGCTGCGGGTTTGACGATCTCCCGCACCGCAGGAGTGACTGATTTGACCGCCTCAGGCACACGACGCGTCACATCTTTTGCAGTTTTCAGCTCATCGCCGAATTTGTCAACGATCCACGTGCCAGCCTTTTGATGCAAGGAAAGCTCGACAAGACCCTCGCGCGCAGCATCTTGAAGCACTGCGCTAAAACCACGATATCCGAATTGACTCTCGTCGAAACCAGGATGCATCCGGCAGATGGTGTTTTTGATCATTGCAGCACCAAGAAATTCTTTGCCCTCTCGTCGAAGTGCAGACAAAGCCTCAAACAATAAATTAAACGCCTTCTTCTTTTCTTCACCGAGTGATGACGGCAAGATAAAAGTCGCGCTGGCACCTTGTTTGGGGACTAGGTCCTCGTAATAAATAAATTCGTCGCAATTATCTCTCAAAAGAGCGGATGTACTTTCAGTCATACCAATACCAATGACATGTTTGCCAAGCTCCTTGAGCTTACTCACCAGGGGTGAAAAGTCACTGTCACCAGACACGACCACGAATGTATCGATGTGCTCTTTACTGTACGCAAGGTCCATAGCATCAACACATAGCCTGATATCCGCGCTGTTTTTACCCGTTTGTGAACGCTTAGGTATCTCGATTAACTCGATCGCTGATTCATGCATGGGAGTTGTGTAGGACGAAAAGCGATTCCAGTCTGAGTAGGCTTTCTTTACGACAATTTTGCCTTTTTCCAGCAGCCTCTTTAAAACAAACTTTATATCAAAACGCCCGGGTCGATCCTTAAAACCCAGAGCTAAATTTTCAAAATCAACGAACATCGCTATCGAGCGATTGCTCACCTGTATCGAACTCATAAAATATTTTCCTTATATTTTCTTAAAATAGTCTATATCCACACCAGCCCATGACGCTCATGCAGCGGGTTGGCAACACTGATGGTCTTCATCTCGGAGAAAAAATCCAAACTGTACTGGCCACCCTCTCGACCGACACCACTTTGCTTCATACCACCAAAAGCCGTGTGGAGATTCCTTACAAACCAGCAATTGATCCAGACAAGTCCTGTTCTGATTTTATTAGCTGCTTGGTTTGCTTTGTTGATGTCATTTGTCCAGACGGAACAACTCAAACCATACTTCGTATCATTGACCTTGGCGATCGCGTCATCAAATCCCTTAAATGTCTGCACCGTCAAAACCGGTCCGAAAATTTCCTCTTGAATCAAACGACTGTCCTGCGGAACGTTGAGGATTAAAGTTGGCTCTAACCATGCCCCGCTCTTTGGCAACCCATCAGGAATTTTTCCACCGCACTCAATTTTAACTCCGGGTAATGTACGAGCATGGTCGATATAACCCATCACTTTGTTGCGATGCTCAACACCACAAAGTGCCCCTAGTGTTGTAGCCACGTCCAATGGATCGCCGACTTTAATTTTTGCAAGCTCGGACTTGACGATTTCGATAACTTTTGGGGCGATCGATTCTTCAACTATCAGACGTGAACCAGCCAGACAGACCTGTCCTTGATTTCGCATAGCCGCACGGCTAGCTACTCGCGCGGCTTTCTCGACGTCTGCATCAGCAAAAATTATGCTCGCACCTTTGCCACCAAGCTCAAAACTCATCTTCTTAAGGGAGGCTGCGCCACTAGCCATGATGGCCGCGCCCGTTACAGTTTCACCAGTAAAAGATATCGCTTTTACTAACGGATGTTTCACGAGGGCTTCACCAGCACTCGCTGGACCATGCCCCTGAACAATATTGACAACTCCAGCCGGCACGCCTGCTGCTTGCAAAATTTCATGTAATGCATAGGCGGTCATTGGCGTCAACTCAGCTGGCTTCAACACCACGGCATTGCCCTGCGCTAACGCGGGCGCCAGTTTCCAAGTGGCAAGATAAAGTGGCAAATTCCACGGGGTGATAAGTCCAACAACTCCTAGAGGCTCTCTGACGGTGGTATGATGACTCCCATCGTCACCACGGTAACTGGGGCTCATCTGGTGATTACAAAGATCAGCATAAAAATGAAAATTTGCAGCTGCCCTTGGTATGTCGCCATTTAGTGTTTCTGAAATAGGCTTTCCTGAATCGACCGACTCAAGCTCGGCTAATGCGTGTTTTCGGATCAAGATTTCATCACCAATACGGCGCAAAATCGTAGCTCGCTCGCTAGCTGTCGTGCCTGCCCAGGGACCTTCACGCCACGCTCGGTCAGCCGCGGCAACCGCTGCGGCAACCTCTGGCTCCCCTCCAAGTGAAACCTTGCAGATCACCTCGCCGTTGGCTGGGTTCACTGTGTCAAATGTGGCACCACTCGCCGATGGGGTTAACTCGCCATTGATGAAGTGATAAGCGGTTTTATGAGTAGCTTGGGGTAAAAGAGACCGATATGATCTGCCGGACGTCGAGTTCTCTAAACTGATTGTTGAATTCATTTCGTGTGCCCCTCCTTAAAAACCAAGACATGAGACGGGCGAAAATTCTTACAAGTCTTAACATGTTTTATATGTACTCGCCACTTAATAACCCTGAGCTTCACCAACCGTAGCGTGGCTTTTTATCAAATGAGTGCTTGGTTTGAATCTCTCGAATTGTCCCGGTTTCTGAGCGCATAACAATCGAATGCGTTGCCGCGCCCCCTCCTGTGTAACGCACACCCTTAAGAAAACTGCCACCCGTAACCCCGGTTGCAATGAACATCACATTGCCGCGGGCCAGATCGGTCAGACCATAAACTTGAGTTTTACTTTTAATACCCATCTTTTTTGCACGATCCCATTCGGCATCACTTTGAAAATCGAGGGTGGCCTGCATATCTCCTCCCATACAGCGCAGTGCCGCGGCGGCTATCACACCTTCTGGGGCACCGCCTGCGCCAAGTAACACATCGACTCCGCTTTCATCAATAGCCGTCGCAAGCGCCGCGGAAACATCTCCGTCTCCAATCAGACGGATCCTAGCACCACTATCACGCACCTCTTTGATAATTGCTTGGTGACGATCACGATCGAGAATTATGACACAAAGATCCTGAACATCTTTGTTTGAGGCTTTTGCGATTTCTCGCAAATTCCAAGTAACGCTCTTTGTAATATCGATTGCGCCACGCGCGCGCGGTCCAACCGCGATTTTATGCATGTACATGTCAGGCGCGTGCAAAAAACAGCCCGCTTCGGCAGCTGCAATACATGCGATGGCCTCGGGGCCGCCTTTGGCCGTGATACTGGTGCCCTCAAGGGGATCACACGCGATATCAACCCTTGGACCTCGGCTCTGCCCGACCTTTTCACCAATGTAAAGCATGGGCGCCTCATCCATTTCGCCCTCGCCAATTACGATAAGACCATCAAAGTCAATGGAGTTAAACGACTCGCGCATTGCCGTCACCGCCGCCTGATCTGCCGCGTTCTTTTCACCCCGACCGATCCAGCGTCCAGCACTCAGAGCAGCGGCTTCAGTGACGCGAACAAATTCCAGGGCCAAGTTGCGATTCATGCCTGCTCTCCTTGATGATATTGCGCTGAGAAATACCAAAAACACATTGCGATCCATGTTACATCAGCCAAACCTAGGTGAAACAATTGCATGGGAACCGGCGCAAGCAGTAACCAATTCAAGACACCACCCAATAGCTGTAGTAACACCAATCCCGCAACCAGAAGACCGGCCTTGGCGGCCACTTGACCTTTAAACGTGCGAGGTAAAAGCAAACACTGAGCTAATATGTAGGCGGAGACACCTACGGCGACCAACGGATGCCAAACCCTAAGCCGAACCAAAAAGTGGGCTGTTGACGAAAACTCCTCACTCAAAGCCTGCGATAATGACTGAGCCGGGAATAGCGTATCACCAAGAGCCACGATAGCTCCGAATGCACCTGCAATCACAAAGCCGCCCAAACAAATGCGAAAAATACGGCTGAGTTGCTTATCAACCAATTTTTTTCCGACAACCAACGGATCCGCTACATAGACCACTTTGGCCAACCAATACAAAAGCAAAAAAGTATTGACCAGATGCCCAGCGATAACGACTGCACGCAGCACAGAATCATTACCCGCAACGAGTTGTAAAATCACCAGTGCGGCACCAACTAGCGCTTCTCCGATAATAAAAACAAGACTCATGGCGCTGGCTAACCGCACCACGTGACCCGATGGGTATAGGCGTCTTGACCAAAAAAACAGACCAATAATCAATGCCAAAGAAAGACCACTGGTCAATCGATGACTAAATTCCACCATACGCTCAAGGGACGGATCTCTTGGTATAACCTCACCGTTGCAAAGCGGCCAGTGATCACCACAGCCCGCTCCACTGCCGGTTGCTCTGACGTAAGCTCCCCATACGATCACTAAAACCGTGTAGAACAACACCCACAAAGCAAACAACCTGAAATGATGACGCCTAGACAACGGCTCAAACCTCACCTGGCAAAGAAACACCAAAAGCTACCCACAATCGTGTTTAACCAAACTAAACGGCGCTTAGAATGACACACATCCATCAAACTGAGCAATAAAAATGGGCTGCACAGATATAAGGCATAAAGGCGCCAGGAGGGGGCGTAAATTCACGGTTCGAAAGCCTAAAATTCCTCTCTGTAGGCCTCTGACATTATTCAAAAAGACCCCGAAATTTGGGAAGTCGTAATTTTGGACAAGCTCAAATGATTTTTAATTTGCCCCGATCACTATCTGCGCCGGCTTGGTGAGTCAACCGGGTCGCACCAAAAAGACTTTTTTACAGCAGGAAAAAGGCAAATGCTAAAATGTTTGCACCCACCCGAAGGCCTCTTGATCATTGATGAGAGTTCATGGGTCTGGCCATTTTGTAAGAGTATTGCGCAGGGAGCTGGCCATACGGCTCTAAAAGTTGCTTCCAACATAGAGATCAGAGAAAACTGGTCACGCCTTCGAAACGCACCCTTTATTTTGATTCATTGGGAGAATCGAAATCGGCCAAGTGGCGCGCTGATTGAAGAAATCCTCGAAGTGGATGACGGTGACGATCCAACTAATCGACTGATTGTTGTCACCACGGACCCTCTGCACGAGGATGTTATTTACTTCAGCGAACTTGGTTTGTGTCGCATCGTTAGGCTTCGCAATCGAGACGATGAGCTTAAAAAGGCGTCCATTGAATTAAAAAGTCACTTCGATGCCATAAGGAATCCGACGTCTGATGCAGAAACCTCTTGGCGTCAATTGCGCCAATCTATCGAACGCCTTAAAGCTGATGCTAGCGAGGCTGTAATCCTTCAAATTCGTAATCGACTAGACTGTCTTGCGGCTCAGACCAGCGGCTCCCCTGCGCGCAAACTCGAAGCAGAAGCTGCTCTTTGTTTGAAAACAAATGAACCCGAGAAGGCTGCGCAACTGGCCCTACTGGCACTCGAAAATAATCCAAATTTTTTTCGCGCATGGAACACATTAGTATCCGCAACGATACTTGCCGGAAAACACGAGGAAGCGTACGCTCTCCTCCAAAAGCTGCAGCTCCGAAACCGCGCTTCCGTAAAACGTCTGAGTACTATAGGGCATGAACTCATAGCACTTAAGGACTTTGAAAAAGCAGAGCATTTTTTCAACTGTGCGATCGATCATGACAAGCTTAACTCTGACGCTCTCAATGGATTGGCTGAGATTAAGTTTTTGAGAAATGAATTGGATACAGCAAAAAATCTATTAGCAAAATCAAATCGCTCGAAAGATGTCGCCATCAAGCTGAACACCAAGGGCATTGAAATGGTCAGGCAAAAAAACTATCAAGAAGCTTTGACCCATTACACTAACGCACACTACATTTTGCCAGGGACATCAGAAGGTCCTCAAATTTTTTATAACATTGCCCTCGCCTATGCGAAGTGGGGAAAAAACGAGACGGCCGAAAAATTTTTAAAGCTTGCGCTGATCAAGAAACCTGACTACGAGCGTGCCACAAAACTTCTTGAAAAAATCGCAAGTCACTTATCTGAAAGTGATCATGATCTAGAGATGATTCACCAAACTTAGATAACCAGCGCACGCCAAAAAAATCCGGACCTGATTAGCCCCTCGAATGGCGCATTAAATAGGCCTGCTGATTTCGCAGATAGCGTACGATATTTTGATTGGCTTGCTGATCCCGCAATCGATTAATCTCTTCTTCTATGCCTTGCACCCGCTCAGCCTCGTTCGGCCTCGCATAAATTTGATCAAGAATACTGTTGAACTCGTCTTTCTCATCTTCGCTCAAACCAGAGGTATTCGTATATCTGTGAAATTCGCTGACCGTCAGGGGCTCGGTGTCAACGAGGACTGAGCCGTCGTCGTTTTTTTGCACGACTACTCCTGGGCTTGCGAAGCTACCTGTACGCGTCACGAGGTCACCAATTTGAACAGGTTTAACCATAGACATCCGAACCCTCTCGTTTCAGATCAACGGACCTTCAACTCGTCTGTTGTAAAGAACCGTGGCTTAACGCCTTTGGTATGCATGAGGTGGCGCAACTCACCGTCAAGGTAGCTCACGAGTCTGCCATTTTGCGGGTCAGATTTTAGATCCTCTATGAGGGCTAAAAGTGTTTCTACCCGCTCTTTATCATCTGGAGTAGCACGAATTTCATCCATAATTTGATTGAACTGTTCACGGTGCTCAGGCGCCATGTCATTGTGCAATCCGTTTCGTGTGTTCGACTGAAATGCCGCAAAATTTCGGTCTAATCGGACTGAGGAACTACCCTCCTCCTTGCCAATAACCGTGGCTGGAGACGCTGAGGACGTGAATACGGTATCACCGACCCGAAAGCCCATTTTGCCCCCTTTTTAGCCGCAAAAAACGACCACCTATTCTTATCTTAGCGAAACCGATTTAGAAGCGCAAGATCCTGTAATTACACATTTTATGCCTACTTTAGAGGGTATTTTTTGCCCACTTTTGCAAGACTGACCCCCGAGCGGCCTAAAAAAGAGTAAAGAATTTAAGCCGGCGACCGAAGAGTCTATAGAAAGCCTGAGGGACAGGCCTTTGGGCGACACGCAGCTTTGGGAGGCTTGCTGGGCAAGGCATTAGGGGTTATGAGCATCATTCATCTAGACAACTTTAAACAAGCGAAGCAACGCAGCTTCATGAAGCGTTATCGATCGCGCTTGGACCAGTTTATCCGCGCTCGGGTCCAGCTCGACTCCCGAGGCGATCTCCTTCGCATTGCCGAGTATGAACATGTCAAACGGTCGGCGCGCCCTGAGCTTATTTGGGATTACGTTGAGATGCGTGATGTGATGCTCGATTTTGTAAGTACACACGTGGCCTCTGAGATCTATGAGGAATTACGCAAACAGTTTTGGTTCGATGATTCCGTGATTTCACGCGACATGGTTGCCGAACGCTGCCTGAGTTTGATGATTCTTGGGCCCGACGCGCTAGCGGCCGAATAAATAATTTATCTTACAATAGAAAATCGAACAGCTTTGCCAGCGGCAGCGCAAGCATAAAGAATAATTTCTGCTGGTCAGACGCGCCACCAACGAGAACACTTAGCGGCGACTTATCCTCCTCAAAAAGTTTCTTTGAAGACTGCAATCTACCATTGATGTCATTGATCATTTCAGCTGCTAGTTCCGGCTGATTCCGACAAATTACCATCAATTCGGAATTCAAATTGGCTGACCTTGGATCGACATTGTAAGTTCCAATTACAATATGCTTCCTATCAATCACCGCACGCTTAGCGTGCACTCCCCACCGGTCTGCAGTGCCAGGAGCAATCAATATGGGCGCTAGCGGCGGCTTACCATCATAAAGTCTGACGTCAATTTTGTTTTCCGCTAAACCTTTCAGCGTAAAAGTCATCGCCGACACCGTGTAGTACGCATCCGTCGACGCTAAACCATTGGTTAAAAAAGTTTGCCGCACTCCACGCTCTGCCATCTCCCGCAACAAACTCATGCCATCAGGACGAACTATGAAATAAGGACTCTCGCCAAGCACTTCCTCCTTGGCTTCACCCAAAAACTCCACTAAACGGCGAAAGACCTGACGATTGTAGGATGGTATTCCACTGTAGTCCGTCACGAAAACAATATCGTTACAAGTATGCTCTTTCCTGGTCCTCTCGCTCGCCTTAGTCGCCTCATCTATTTTTGGCAAAATATCTGCGCTTTCTGTGAATTTAAAAAAGTTCTCCTCAAAGACAGCGTCAGACGGATCAACATTCGAGGGATCTGAAGCAAAGTCCGAACTCCAATAGAAGAAAAAACTGGTTCGCATGGTCTTTACTAGACGGCCTCGGACTAAAATATCACTGTCCAGAAAATTATAGTGAGGCGACAAATTAAAATAATCATTGCCAATATTGCGCCCGCCCGTGATGGCACTGACTCCGTCGACCAGAAGTAATTTACGATGGCTTCGGTGTTGTGAACTAACAAAGCGAAAAAGACTCGATGTATTGTAATACCGCACTTGAATGCCGTGCTGTTTTAATGTTTGAGCGTATGAAGGCCCTAACTTGAATACGGGGGCTGCGAAGTCCACCAGAATTTTGACCTGAACACCACGACCTGCGGCTGCAATTAATTTCTGCGTAATAAGCTGAGCAGACAAATCAAGCTCATAAATAAAAAACTCAAGCTCTATTGAGCTTTTTGCCTCATCAATCAATTCAAGTCGCCTCTTCAGACTGATTAAGCCATCATTAATCAGCTCGATGGTGTGCGGCTCAAGCGAACGCTCATAGACAGGATCAACCTTCAGGACCGCAGGCTTATCGTAGAGGTCTCCCCACCAAAGAAAAGTAGCCAGGACCGAATACACCAAAAGCAGAAAGCCAAGTGTCAGGCCTAAAGACCAAAGTAAAATTTTAGTCACGGAATACTTCAAGTTGGGCACTCAAAAAATTTTAAGAGGGCAACCACCGCATTCTATTGCCGGTAGCTAACCCTCTTAATATTCTACCCAACAAGGCTGCGAGCGTCACTCTTGCCCGACGTTATTTTGCACGGGACGATCACTTTCGATATTCCCATCAGCAATTTCGCGAAGAGCGGTCACGCCCTCTTTATTCTTTGTTCTGATTGTAGGCACTTGGCCAGCCATCAATTGACGAGCTCGGTCAGCGGCAACAGCAACCAAGGCAAAACGATTTTCCATGTATTCCAAACAATCTTCAATCGATACGCGTGCCATTGGGACTCCTTTTTCGGGGCCGGTCAGAAATAGTTGGACAGTAATAGGTCAAGAGCTTAGGTGCCGTCAATGCCTATTTTTTAACCAAAAGCCCTTGCTGCCCATCCCCTAAAATAACTCTCCGGTTTTTACTGCAGGGTATTGAGGTCATGGCCTTGCATTTGGGCCTATATCAGTCGGGCAAAGGCATGCGGAAAACCCAAAAACAGGATCGACGAATACCGCAGTAACATCTGCGAAAACAATTGTTTATCAAAAAAAACCACGTTACACTTAACCATTATTTTTTACGCAAGGATGCTGAATCATGGTTCGTGCAAGGATCGCACGTGTAAGTTTTTTGTGCTTTGTTGTCCTCACCGGCAACCTGGAGTCGCCTGCCAGTGCGGCAAACGATGCCAGCTCAAGGAAGACTTCGTCAAAGTCAAAGAAGCCCTCAGGTCAACTGACCCCCGCAACCAATAAATTTTCGACCTCAAAAAAAACTGGCGCCAAACCCCGCCCTAGTCGTCCTTTGCCAAAAGGCGTGGTGCAGAAGTTTGCCAATGCCATGCGGCTGTTTGAGGCCGGCAAATTTAATGATGCCTTAATTGCCTTCGACGCCATACACCGGCAGTATCCGGCCCACGAACCAACGATTGTTCAGTACGCCAAGACGCTTTACCGCCTTGAGCGGATTCCGGAAAGTTACAACTTATTTGCGCGTATCAATCCGCAGTATTTGGATCCCGAAACGGCCTATGAATATGGCTATGCTTTTTATGTCCAAAACCAATTCGACGGTGCTTTATTTTCGTTTAAGCGAGTTCCCTTGGATCACGCCCTTTATGATCTCGCTAGCTATTATGCAGCCATGTCCGCCATTCGCCTCAAGCGCTACGGGGAGGCAGAAGAGTTGCTGGACAAGGCTGTGGTTCTTCCAGATAAACTCGCCCGCAATAAATCCTTGTATCAAAGACATGTAACATCCCTAAGAATTCTGCAAGAGCGAGCCGAACTCGAAAAAAGTACTGCCGATGAGAAAAAACGAATCACTGCGGAATCAGGACAAGCAAAGGCCACTAATCAGGCGGCTGCGCCCGCTGAGGCAGCAGCACCGGCTCCCTACTCCCACGCCGGTTTTTTTGGAGTCACGCGACTGGGAATCATTTCACATAAAAGAACCGATGAGAACGCCGCGTTTCATTCACAATCAGAAAAACGCTATAAGACCGACATCACAGCCTTCTCTTTCAGTCACGGGCCGTTGGTTCCATTGAACTTCAAACAAGACGGCCGGCAAGCTGCCATAGGAGCTCAATTCGATCTAAGGGCTTCTAACATCGCCTCCGAGGGTTCTAAAGTCTTACTCAAATACAACCAAACCGAAGAAATCGTACAAACGCTAGTTGAAAAGTCACCCCTTTCCACCACTAAATCTGGCGACATCGGTGGCAATATTTGGGTTGAGTATCCCCTCCCCTCAAACATGTGGCTTGGGATCGATGGCCACCTCTCCTTTACGTACCCAAATGGTGAAATTGGACAAAGGTATGGTGTGCGTGGGGCCTACGCACAACTTGCGTGGATGCAACCTGGTACGACCACTTGGATCGGGACCCTGGGTGCGACCTATGATCTGATCGTCGACAGCGAAACTGAACCATTCTTATCAAGTCTCGCCCTCGACGGTTCACTCAGCTTGAAGTATCCCACATCCTCAACTCTGACACTCGGCGGCAGGTACTCCGTCCTGGAAAGCAAAATCCCGGAAGCAGGAGTGCCTGGCCCCCAAACGAGCATTTCAGGTTTCGCTTCCTTGCGACAGGACTTTCCTCTCACCATCTCCCTCACGGCAACAGGCTCCGCTGAAAAAAAAGAGCTTTACACTGCGAAGGACCCCGAACAGGGCGGAATACTGGTATCGACTGCCGACGGCAACACTCTAAGTGGCTCAGCAAAGCTTGGTCTTGCGCCATTTGGCTGGCTCTCTTTTGCTGCCTCTTACAAGTTCAGTAAAAACTATTGGACGATCCACAACAAAAACCAGACCGAGCGTTTCGAGGCACTGACCCCGAGCGAGGAAAGTTCATCCGATCTATCCACAGCCATAAACTTTGTATTCTAGGGATGCCGTATGCAATCAAGCCAACTTTGGTTCAAAAAACTGGCAAAATCGCGTTTTAGTAATGGGAGATGGGAGACCGAAGGTACGCCTCCTGTTGGCTCTGACCCATTTGAAAACCTGCGTGAAGATTTACTTGAAATGCTAAACATCTACAATCAACACACAAAATCACCCATTCGAGCACTTTGCCCACCAGTACAAGGCCGCACACTCGTCACCCTAATGTATGGAGCCACCCAGATGCGCATGAGCCAAAACGACGGCTACCTGGATGTGAGCCTCATCGTAACGCGTCACTTTCAGGCCGCTGAAATCCCCTTGACCAGGCTAATCCCGCGCATCGATCAGTTTGGCTCAACAAGCTGGCATCGGGGCCCAGCGGAACTATCGACTGAGCAAGTCATTAAAAACGCCTTCATCCATTTGATCGAAGCAGCAGACGGTTAAAACAATCATTGAAGCAGAATTACTTATAGGTTTAACCTTTACATAGACAATAGATTATTCGAGAGAGGTGTGTAGATGAAAGTGCAGTTCGCCAAGCAATCAACTCAGACCATTATTGCGGGAATTCGCCAGGCGATGGACGGTCGCGCTCTTGGCGACGTGGTCAGCATCGACGAGGAGCGCGGAGGACTTTTGGTCAAGATCTCAAAACTCGGAACTTCGTCACTGCAATTCGATCGATCAGAAAACGGCGAATTCGCCGTTTTCACATTGTCTGAAGAAAAAATCGCGTTTGCTCACCGCGTCTTCAAAGATGAAGTTAAGTCCAAGCTAGTCCACATCATTGAAAAGTCGGGCGGTAAAATTCTCGAAGTATGAAAGCGGTCGTTCAACCTAATTATTTTGCTGAACCAGCCTCATCAACCTGGACCAAACCGGTTTGGGATCGTGAATTAGCAAGACTCGTTGACTCCACAACTTCAGAAAAATTTCATATTTCCCCATTAGCTTTAATGGAGACTGCTGGACGGGCGGTTGCGGATATCGCGATCGACCGTGGAGCAACCAGTCATCCAGTCATCATCCTCTGTGGTCAAGGTAACAACGGCGGTGATGGACTCGTTGCAGCTCGTGTGCTGCACGATAAGGGCGTCAATGTCACGGTTGTAATCGCGAAGGATATGGGCAGAACCTCCTCTCAGCTCTTCAAGGAACAACTCCGCACCGCACAGGCCATGGGCCTAACCATCAACTCTTGGAGCTCTGGCTCACTTGAAGCATTAAACTTACAAAAGCCAATTATCATCGACGCCATTTCCGGTGTTGGCTTCACTCCGCCATGTGGGGGTGTAATGCTGCAAGTTCTGACGGAGGCAGCAAAATTAAACGCATCCGCCATAATTGCGGTGGACATACCTTCAGGAATCTCCCCCGACGATGGCTCGGTGTGGGCAGCTCCTCTACCGGCACACGAAACCGTCTCATTTGGTTCGTCGCGACCAATCCATCGTCTCATGCCCGCTGCAACCTGTTGCGGAAATGTAAGTATTGTTGATATTGGCTTTCCTAATGCCGCTGTAACGATGGCTCAATCCAAGCGTCCCCCCATCTGGCGTGAAGTTGTCCCCGAACAAGTACTTAAATTAGACCCCTGGGCCGCCATGCCGAAACATGCGCATAAATACGACCGTGGGCACGTCCTTGTTCTAGGTGGAAGTTCGGGGAAAATAGGAGCGCCAATTTTAAGTGCCTTGGCAGCGCTGAGAAGTGGAGCCGGCTGGTGCAGTATCGCTATCCCAAGGGGAGAGTCTCCTGTGGACATGCCAGTAC